>JAQAZR010000533.1:0-4724 GCA_032127235.1 Deltaproteobacteria bacterium | reverse complement strand
CAACCAGATCAACTTGATCGAAGCCGGAGCCGTAAATGCGTTACTCGAACCGGATGGGAGTCTCGATTTACTGAGAAGCTGGAACGCCCAGCTTGCGCTGCACTACGAGTTCTCTCAACAATGGTCAACCAACTGGAGTGTCGCCTACGGTGGCACCAACCCGGATGAGACCCTTTTCCCGAACGCACTCAAGGCCAGTGGCGCGGCTCACGCCAACCTGATCTATCACTTTGCCCCGGAGTTCCTCATCGGTGGCGAGTACATGATTGGTCAGCGGGAGAACGCGAATGGTGCAGACGGGACCGCCCAACGCATCCAGTTTTCGACAATGTATTCGTTCTGATCCTGTACAATGGTCGTTGGTCCTGTTCGGATTGACCACGGCGGTTGTCGTCGCCGCGGTGCAACGGGTATATTTCGCCGATGCATCCAGATGAAAAACAAAAATAATTCATTCCAGAGCGCTGATATGCAATGAGAAAAATAAATATCTATCTGAAGCATAGCGGATATCTCGTCGATGCCGAGTGCGGTCACGTTTTCCAGATCACGGTTGGCAAGACCATAGGCAACCGCCATTTTTACGGCACGAAAAACATTGTCCCATGTGGTCTGAAAGGCCTCGGAAACCTGTTTCCAGGAAAGACGCTTCGCCCATGTTGCAAGAAACCAGGCATAGGTGGTGGTCAGGTGATTTTTCCCTTCAGCCCAGGGAACCTTCTCCACCTTAATGTCGCATCGGGGGCATGCCACACGCCGCATGCGGTACAGAAAAAATACCGGGATATTCCACAATGGGACAAACTCGAAGCGTCGCACCCGCAAGGTATCGTAGCCGCGACCTCGCAGGCCGCACCCCGAGCAGACCGGTCGGCTTGATTTACGGGGCCGGATCTCTATTTCAAGGAACTGGCGGGCAGCTTTTTCAACCAGCTGGGTAGGCCCATACACAAAACCACTATGCAATTGAACCCGATTCAGTATAGACTTGATTTGCATTCCGTTCTCCTTTTCCAGCACTGGATTTTTTGGTCGAAACCCATAATGCCGGATTTGAGGACGGAATGCATTTTTTTTATCAATCGGGTGGTTGTTCGGGCCTCCGATCCCTAACATCTACCCACAAATTCTGCGGAACAACCCTAAAGGCAAAAGGATGGATTTCTGGGCTTGCCCGGGTATTTCTATTGGTCGATCCCCTTTCTCATGAGGACTTAAATATAGCCATACGGTAACGCGATATTTGGCTTAAATTCATGGAATTGTGCCTGTGGCAAGATATTTGGACCGACAAGCCTACCTTTTAGATGCAGAATCTTCAAACCGAAACCCATCCCATTTATCCAATTGCTGAGTGTCCTGATCCAGTTTAGAATCCTCCATATATAATCCAGTTTTTATTCAACGATTCATAAATGTTGACAATTTTCGCCACATCTCATTAATAGTCGTTTATTGACACTCAATTTAAAGTTGACCTGTCGTTTTCTGCTGCGCCCCAAAAGTAGCCCTCACACAGACCATCAATCCAAATTTTCGCGTATAGTTTCGAAGGTCCCTAATGGCAGACGAGAACTACAAACGCAAGCTTACCGAGAATCTCGAAAAGGATAAAGAATAGGGAAACCGGAGATATAATAATTATGACCACTGGAAAAATAAGGAAACGCTGGCTTGGACTTATGGTGACAGTATTTCTCATTCTTATAGGGGGGTATTTGGTTATGAGCATTGTCTATCGGCTGCCTGACATATCCAACCGTAACCCGTCATACATGATCGATGATGGGCAGACCACCAGAATGGGCCGGCAGTTTGGTGAGCTGGTGGCCAATCATCCCGGTAAATCAGGCGTATTCCTGCTAAGCCGCGGGCGTGATGCCTTCGCGGCCCGTGCTCTGCTGGCCCGGCTGTCGGAAAAGAGTCTCGATGTTCAGTACTACATGTACCACCAGGATACGGTCGGCGGCCTGCTGACCTATGAAGTACTCAAGGCCGCTGACCGCGGTGTTCGGGTACGCATGTTGATCGACGACATCTACGGTAACAAAGACGAGGACACCTGGGTGGGACTGGATGCACATGAAAATATCGAAGTGCGGATGTGGAATCCATGGAAGCGGGGCGGCAACCATATGATCCAATCGATCATGCGGGCGGCGACAATTAATTATCGTATGCACGCCAAGTCCTTCACGGCGGACAACCAGGCCACGATCCTGGGCGGCAGGAATATTGGTGATGAATATTTCGACGCGGATACGAACGTTGCTTTTTCCGACATCGATGTATTGACCATCGGGCCGCCGGTGGGTGAGGTGTCAAACGAGTTCGACTCATACTGGAACGCCGAGCATGCCTACCCGGTAAACACTTTGATGCACCAGGGCACGGACCAGGACCTGTCCGCTCTGCGCACGAAGAAAAACGCGTTCTACGAAAAGCAATCCTCCTTGGACTATGTAAAAGCGTTGACCGATTCAGACCTGGCCAGGGGGTTGAAGAACGGCTCTCTATCTTTCGGCTGGTCGGAAGCTCGGGTGATCCATGACTCACCGCAAAAACAGGATCTGAAAAAAAAAGGCAGGGATCAATTGCTCATCTCCCAACTTGCCCCGTACATCACCGGGGCGAAAAAAACCGTGGACATCGTTTCGCCCTACTTCGTGCCCGGCGACAGGGCTACCGATGCGTTGTGCAAGCTGAGTCAGGATGGCGTCAAGGTGCGTATTCTGACCAACTCGCTGGCATCAAACGATGTGTCGGCGGTTCATGCCGGCTATTCGAAATACCGCCGTTCCCTGCTGCGCTGCGGTGTTCGACTGTTTGAGCTGGATGAGTCCCTGAAAGACCGTGTAGGCAAGATGTTCACCTGGCTGCCCGGCCTCGCGAAGTCCAGTCTGCACGCCAAAACCATGGTGTTTGACGGGGAAATCATGTTTGTCGGGTCGTTCAACTTCGATCAGCGCTCCCTGAATATCAATAATGAGATCGGACTGGTATTTGATGATCCGGCCGTTGCCGGTGCTGCCGCGAAACAATTCGAAGACAATGTGAACAAGGTCGCTTTCGAAGTCAGTTTCTCACGCGAAGGCGGCCGCCAAAACATGCAATGGACAGGGGGACAGGGCGGTCCGGACACGGTTTTTGAAAAAGAGCCTTATGCCACGACGAGGCAGAAACTGACCGTTGGTATCCTGAAATGGCTGCCCATAGATTCGCAGCTGTAATTCTCTGACGAAAATGCTGGATTGACACCAACGTTGCAAAAGCAGGAATCGACGGTATCGGACTGGAATACCAAAAAGAGGATTCGCTGTGGACCGTTGGATCCGGGACCTGGCATTCGAGATCTCCATCCGCACAGGTAAGTCCACCATCTCGAGCGCGGCTTGGAGGATCGCTGCCAAACAGTGGATGTTGAAAAATGATCTGATCAAGATCGTGAAGGCGGGAAAAGTGTCACCCCATTTTCATCGAAAATCGTGCCATAATTAGCGATGTCGTACAACCTATTCGAGTCGAGATGTGACACAACATGCGTTTCCCATGGAGGTTTGTATTGTTTGTTTTCCGAGGAGACTTATAAAAAACTTTCTTATATTTTGAGTTTTTCTTAACACGATATGCCCTGTGCAAGATAGATCACAGCAAACTGAATCTATTTGGCGATGCGCTTTAGACAGGTTTCTTGCCAGAGAAACAAAGATCCGGATTCGAAAAAATTATACAGATACGGCCTGGATGTCAAAAATCGGAAATGAATGGTTATGAGACACGGTATGGATCTAAATTGGCAGCTTAGCTGAGTGTAACATCCTGCTATGCTTTGATTTGGGGAGGAATTAAAAAAGGGGTGCTATTCTCAGAGAATGTCACACTTTTTAATTTTTAAGCAACCGCTATATGTTGTGGCCATGAAATGTTAGCGATAGTTTTTTTACCTGCTTTTAATCCCCACCGCCGGTTAGACTTGAAAATTTCTGTTTTTAGATATCGGAAATCTCAAATTAATTAAATCATCCATGGAAAAAGGGCCATCACCGCAGATACAGCCTTGCGTTTGGGGCGATTTTTCAAGATGTCACCTCATTTTTGGCTAAACCTTCAAAACCGCTTTGATCTTGAGGTAACAGAAGATCAACTTGCCGACCGACTTGATAAAGAGATACATGCCATGAATACAGATGTAGCTTATCGGAAAATGAACCGTGATTTTATTGAAACCGCTGAAGGCACGGATTAGACCATCGCCAGAATCTTTTCCAGCGGACGGCCGAAGAGGAAATCGAGTATCTCCGGGTCGATCCGGCTCTTTTCAACCACCAGTCGGCGCAGGTGGCGATCGTAGTTGAGGATCTCGGCAATGGCCTTCTCCGTCCTCTTCTGCCTTTCCTTTTTAAAATGCGCCATCATCTCAGCGAGTTTCTCGCAGCTGCACCGTGCCTCGTGTTCCGCTACCAGGTCCCAGAGCCCTGCCACGCCTTCCAGGAGGTGGCGTCGCGTCAAGCTTTCTCTATCCGTCATTTCCTCAACGTCGGTCGTGTCCCAACATTTGAGCAGCCGGCACTCCAACGGGCGCCCGGTGTAAATCCGACAGCTTGAATCCCGCTCGTTAAAAAATGTGCATGTCCATATATTTGCGCTGCCCTTTAATTTTATCAGTTCGGTGCTCACCGGCCGGACCACTCCGCGAATGGGGTCCTTGGCCCGCTCCCCTTTCC
>JAQAZR010000532.1:0-4276 GCA_032127235.1 Deltaproteobacteria bacterium | reverse complement strand
TTGTTCGGCACTGACTTCCTGACCGATACCCTCATGGCTGATGTCAAAGTTCTGGCAAAAGATGCACAGCAGGTTGCAATGGGTGAAAAATATCGTTCCGGAGCCGTTGGTGCCCACCAGCGGTGCTTCTTCGCCGTAGTGGGGTGTGTAGCTGGACACCCACGCATATGCGCCGGTTTTGCAGACGCCGGTTTGACCCGCTAGGCGGTCGACACGGCATTCGCGAGGACACAGGGTGCAAGCGTGCAGCATCGATCGTGCCGAACGGATTTTTTCAGCCAATTTCCCCTGTTCGATCAGTCTTATGTAAGAGGCGTCGGCTCTGGTCATTGGAGTTTACGGTAGTGACCTGCGGTCTCTCGTCAGATTTTTCCATGGTCATCACCGCAACGGCTCCACCATGATTTTTTCGGCTAGCCCGCGGCCGAGAGCATAGCGCTTGAAGTCGGCCGCTATGACGATCTGGCCGTTGTTTTGATTGGTAATGACTTCGATAGGATCGCCGATTCGAAGTCCCATTGTCAGCAACCGCATCCTGGCACCGGCCCCGCCGCTGATCTGCTTGATCACGAGCCTCTCTCCCGGACGGGCCAAATCAAGCGGCATCACTAATGCACGGTCCTTCAAGCAGTCAGTGCAAATACCGTAGATTTCCATTTTATGTTGCAACATGTGGAAACCGATAGCGGCTGCGATATTGACTTGCAGGGCTTCCATCTGGTCGTTGCGAAATTCAAAAATTTTTTTGCACTTCGTGCAGATCATGTGATCGTGATGGTCGCCGAGATGGAGGTGTTCGTAGCGAACCGTGCCGTTGTCAAACCGGTTTTCGCGGGCAAAGCCGAAACGGCACATCAGGTTCAGGGTGTCCCTGACAAAGTCGCCCGAAAGCTCATTGCCGTTTTCCTGCAGGAGCCGCGTCATCTCGACTTCGGTCACATGCTGTTCGGTTTTTAGAAAGATATCCAGAACTTTAAAACGGTCTTCAAAGCGGTCGATACGCTCCTGCTTAAAAAGCTTTTTGAATTGTTCTTTTTCCTGTTTGTGAATCTGCTGAATCATTTTGGGCCCCGTTGATTAGGTCGCGAATTCAATAATATGAACAAAATGACGCGTCGTTCGGCCCGTTTTATTTGTTGCATTAGCTGATAACTCCGCCCAATGGTCCATTAAAAACCTGTGGCGCCTATCGAAAACGACCGGGCTTTGCCGGTGATCGGTTTGCAGTCGGCTGTTTTTGTGTTTGTGAACGGAAGGATAACATGGGGCGGTGGTCAAGGTCCTATCGAGACGGCCCGGGAATTTCGAGGGTGCTGCAGGATCCCCCCGAACAGTTTCGCGTTTTGGACTTCACGCCCTGACCAGAACCTGCACCACCGTTCATGGAATAGCTGGCACAACTGAGAATGCGTTCGAAGTCTTCCGCGCCGCACGCCGGACACCGCATTTCGACCGAATCCTTGTTGCTTATGACTAAGATTTCAAAACATTCGTTACATTTCAAACACTTGAATTCATAGATCGGCATCGATTGGTCCCTCGCCTCAAATATTTATTTCAAACAATAAAGATATTCAACATAGCCTTAAATGTCAAGGAATTAAAACAACTTATCCATTTCATCCATATATGGAGATCCCGACAGTCCTATCTTTGTTTCAACAGCTCCCGAGCATGGTTCAGTGTAGTCGGGGTGATGTCGACTCCGCCAAGCATCCGTGCGAGCTCTTCGACTCGGCCTTTTTCGTCCAGCACCGTTATGGCCGTCAGGGTTCGACCTTTGAGAACTTTTTTAGAAATGCTGAAGTGATGGGCTCCGAATTTGGCGATTTGAGGCAGGTGAGTGATGCAGATGACCTGATGGTGAGCGGAAAGCTCGAGAAGCTTGAGCCCAACGACCTCAGCCGTGCCGCCGCCGATACCGGCATCCACTTCATCGAAGATGACGGTTTCGACGGCATCGGTCGCAGCCAGGATGGATTTTAGCGCCAAAACGATTCGTGAGAGCTCTCCTCCCGAAGCGATGGCGGTTAAAGCTTTGAGTTCCTCGCCGACGTTCGGAGCGATCCTGAAGACCGCCCGGTCGAGACCCGACTCAAAAACCTGCATTCCATTGACCTGCAGAAAGGCGGATGTCTTGTCGCCAGTCGCTACACGATGCAGTGCCACCTCAAATCGGGTCTGGCCCATTTTCAGGTTCTTCAGCTCGGCTTCTACCTCATGCGCCAGCGCTTTCGCGGTCTTTCGGCGCTCGCGTGACAGGTTTAGCGCCGACTCCGCCAGTCGGCTGTGACAGCCGGCAAGCTGCTTTTCAGTAACTGTGATCTGTTCATCGACATTTTCGACTTCAGTCAGTTCCAGCGAAATGGCCTCGCTATGGGCAAGAACCGCCTCCAGGGAGCCGCCGTATTTCCGCTTGAGTTTGTTGATCAGATCCAATCGTTCTCCCACCGCCTCCAAGCGGTTTTCGTCCGTCTCAACCGTTTTTAGATAGCTCCGGAGGTGGTCGACCAGTTCCTCCAACAGAAAATTGATTTGGGTCAGATGGTTGACTCCCGTGGAGAGGGCACTATCGAGGCGGTCGGCTTTTTCGAGGTTTTTACGCACGGCCGCCAGCTTTTCGGCCGCCGAGCCCTGCCCGCTGTACATTTCTTCGACTGCCTGGTAAACCGTTTGAAAGAGCAATTCACTGTTCTTCAACCGGTTGCGTTCCTGTTCGAGGCGAGCGTCTTCGCGTTCGGTCAGGGCGGCGGATTCGATCTCTCCGCGTTGGAATTGGAGGAGTTCGACCTGCTGTGCCCGCCGGTTTTTGAGCGCCTTCAGGCGCGCCAGTTTTTCCATCAGCGGCAACATTTCGTGGTAGGCCTCGAAAATCGCCTGGCGCATGGGCAACAATCCGCCAAATTGATCGAGAATCAATAGGTGCTGTTCCTCTTTCAGGAGGTTTTGATGAACGTGCTGTCCGGAAATACTGGCCAAATTTTCCGTAATGGTGCAGAGAAGCTGCATAGTGGCCAGGCGGCCGTTGATGTAAATCCGGTTGCTGTCTGTGCGGGAGACGATGCGCCGAATCAGCAAGCCTTCACCAGACGTGTATCCGCTCGCGTCCATGGTCCGGGCCGCGGCACTTCGCGGTGAAACGTGAAACAGGGCCTCTAACTCGGCTGCTTCGCAGCCGGTGCGGATCAGGGCGGCCGATGCCCGGCTACCGAGCACGAGGTTGATGGCATTGATGAGAATCGACTTGCCGGCGCCGGTTTCGCCACTCAGGATGGTGAGGCCCGGCGCGAATTGAATTCTTAAGTCATCTATGATGGCAAAGTTGCGGATGGATAGTTCCTGGAGCATAGGCAATTATCTGGAAAGGGTGCATTCTGTATCGGGAAATGCGCTACCCGGGTGATTAAGGGCTCACTCGAAGACACGTCACATTTTTTACGCCGATTCATCCCCTCCGGCTTCAGGTGCGAAAATTCGGGATATACGGATATTCCTGCGCTCTCGCGCCTTGCCGGGCAGGTGCCTCAACGCTTGAAATTGCGGTCTTATCTTTGCGTGAACCCGATGCGCCATTTTATCACACAAGGGTCGGTTTTTGTAAAGAACTGACCACCTGGCGTACCACAAAGCAGGCCGTATTTTCGAAAGGACGCCTGGCAGAGATCACAAGCCGAATCACAAATGCCGTACAAACACCTGAATTTATGCCGATGCGGGGGGACCGACGGTTCGTCGGAAGCGGACCAATTGTTCTCATCAATATCAAGGTCGCGGACAGCGAGCCGTGTTCGCAATTTGAAAAACATTTACAAAAACACCGCTATGAATTATATTTTCACTTTAATTTGTGAAACTTATGTAGTCCCATGGCCTCCGGCGGATCGTTTTTACCGTTGATTCTATGTGATGGGATGCCATTCGACTGAAACCACACCATCAGCATTTTAGCGCTGGTTTTTTTCTTTTTCAAAGTGTATGCGGTGTACTGAAAAAGCCTCATGTCGGACTCAACTCGCTGAAGTGCACCTTTCGATCTATGAGGGCGTTCATGGAGGATACCACTCGCCTGGTTATTGCCACCCGAAATCCCGGTAAAACAGCCGAGATCAGGGACCTTTTAAATGGATTTCCGGTACAGATCGGAAATATTGATGACTTTGGCCCGATTCCCGAAGTGGAAGAAGACGGGCAGAGTTTCGAGGAAAATGCATACAAAAAGGCAAGCTTCACGGCCAGGGTCCTGGGATTGCCGGCGCTGGCCGATGATTCCGGCTTG
>JAQAZR010000531.1:0-5807 GCA_032127235.1 Deltaproteobacteria bacterium | reverse complement strand
TGGATATATTCAGGAAATCCGCAGGTTGATAGGTGCGTGAACATGCCAATTTTAACGCGCAACATCAAAATAGAACAGGGGATGATAACATTGCCCAAACCACATTAAAACAAAACTGTGTGTGAGTGAAAGACGCCCGTCACTGCGAACCCAGTGCATGTTGTGGTTAGTTGCCATAGCCAAATTCATCGTTTGTGTGAACGAAAGAAACATAGGCGAATATGCCAAAAGCAAGCGTTAAGCTGAAATTCAAAACTTGCATATTGGCTATGCCGATTCAAACTATCTATTCAAAAATGAATTGGAATGGTGAATGTGACGATATAGTTGTCATAATTCATGTATACGGCTAAATTTTGATCAAATCTCTGCGGCTGGTGAGACTGAGTTTTTTTAAATCAAATGTCCAAAATGAGAAAGAAGGGGGGAAACTGGGTGGGAAACCATAATTCACAGACACAAAAATAGGGCTTAGATTTCTGCCTAAGCCACTGAATTTATTAGTGGTGATCCTACCGGGAGTCGACCCCGTAAAACCGGCCTCTTACGCCGGGATCTTTGCGATTTTTTCGGTCAAGCTTTGGTTGAAGCGTTCGGCATCGATGACGTAGCGCTGATGGGTACCCCGTGAGATCCGGTCGACGCCATCGTCGGCTTCGATGGAAAATGTCAGTTTGCGCCCCTCGACTGCCGTGATAGTGCCCTTGATCGTCACCGTGAATCCGGGTGGTGTAGCGGCCGTGTGGTCCAGATTCACGAGGATGCCGACGCTCTGTTCACGGGGCCAATCGAGGTGGGGGTTGATGGCTTCGATACACGCCCATTCCACCAATCCCACCATGAAGCCGGTAGCGAGCACGTCCGGCATTTCTTTAAACTCGGAGGCTTCGGGAAACAGAAACGGAACAGTCTTGTTTTCCGGAACCTTGTAGCTGAATTTAAAGGTCAAGCCGGTTTTTAAGGATGGTTTCATGGAGTCTCCTTCCGTGACGTCTGTTGGCTGGGCAAAGCGACAAGTTGCGCGGCGAGGGAGATTTATGCTGCCCGCCGTCCGTTTGCCGATCATGATATGCGTAAAACGGACAGTCAAGGATTAATTGAGCACTCGCGGCGTATGTGAAAATCTTGGCGCGGAGGAGTGATCGGCGACTTCAGCACGCAAGCTCAAATATACACGGGACTTCCGGTTTCCGCAGATCGGTAGCAGGCGTCGACGACTTCGAGCGTTTTCAGATAATCCTGGCCGTTGGTCTCGAATTCGGTACCGTTCAGAAGGTTGTCGACGAAATGTCTTTGGGCTGCAAAACAGCTGTCGCCTGCGAAACCCCTCTCTGCATGAGGATAGGCATGGTGGTAGGATGGCTGACCCAACTTCTTGATGGTCAGGTCGCCGCATGAATTCATGATCAGGTGTCCGGCTAAACCGTCGAGGCGCAGAATGCCGAAGGTCGTCCGCGGTGGGCAGGCGTAGAGATTGACCCCGGTTTCATTTTCATTGTAGCGATTGGCATCCAGGATCGCCGCCGCGCCGCTTTTGAAAACGAACAGGATTTGACCGGCATCTTCGCCCTTAATGACCGGATTGAGGCGCACCAGGTGGGCGTAGACTTTCTCGACTTCACCGAACAGAAAGCGGAAGGTGTCGATGAAGTGAACGCCGGTTTCGTATACCAGCAACTGCGGGTAATCTCGAAAATACGGCTGCCGGTCCAGATAGGCATCGCTCCCCCAGCCGTCCCCCATCCTCATCTGGAAATTGGCAAGAGATACCCGCCCGAGAGTGCCGGTTTCGATAATCTTTTTGATCTCCCGGTACCACGGCTGCCAGCGCCAGTTGTCATGGACCATCAAGCGCACCCCGTTCTGCCGCGTCAATTCGACCAGGGCTTTACTCGTGTCGAGTGTCGGTGCCAGCGGTTTCTGGCAGATGATATCAATGTGGCTTTCGGCCGCGCGGCGACAGATGTTCAGATGGGTTGACGGGGGTGTGATGACGTCGATAAAGTCCGGCCTTTCCTCTTCGATCATGCCCCGGTAGTCGCTGTAACAGCGGGCAATTCCGAATTCCTGCACCCGATCCTCGGCCCGTTTTAGATCCGGGTCGCACAGAGCTGTTATCTGCACTTCGGGTATTCGATTCCAGCCGTCGAGATGATAACGGCTGAAATAGCCTGCACCGACACATACTCCTTTCAATTTCTTTTCCATTTTCATCGTCCGGTTGCGGTTCAGGTCAGAGCGCAGCGTCGGGCAGAACCAGAGCGGCCGTCAAAAGAACGCGTTATCCATCAAAAAACCAGTGAGCCGGAGGTCTTCCGGCGACCGGTGAGCGGAACGTCGCCAGGGAGTCACCGAGCAGGCATCCCAGGTATACCGTTTTTAAATCGGGCCCGCCAAAGGCCAGGCTCGATATGTTTCGCAGCCGCTTGCTTTTGATGTTGTCCAGATGGCGGTGATCCATCGTCCCTTCACAAAAGGCCTTTTCAGCGAAGGTGACGTGCTCGGGGTCCGAATCTTCCAAGACGACATGTTGAAAACCGTCCGGGGAAATCCGGATAACCCGGTTGCTGACGATGCTCGTTATCCAGATACCACCTTCCGCGTCAAACGTCAGTCCGTCGGGATACGTTCCAGTGCCGAATTCGGCCACTGTTTCCCGGCCGCCCAGGGCGCCATCCGTGGAGATTCGAAAACGGCTCAGGCGCCGCCCGAAGGTTTCGTTGACATACAGCCATTGTCCGGTTGCATCAATTTGCACCTCGTTCGTGTAGCCCAGGCTGTCGGCCACGATGCGGGCGCCTCTCCGGTCCTGCAGAACGATGAATCCGTCGGCGACGTCCGGCCGATAGCCCAGGGCGCGTGGTGTGCGGCGTGTGCTCACCGTCAACCAGATGCGGTCGCTTGCGTCGATAAGCACAAAATTGGCGGGCGGCAGTCTGAAGCCCTCGACGGTGGTCAAGACCGCTTCCAGGGCACCGGTGCGACGGAGGCGGTAGAGGCCGCCTTCGTCGCCAAGATTGGCCAGCAGGAACGAGCCGTCGCGGCAAAGGGCAATCCCGTTCGGACGGATATCGAGCCCCGCATCTGTTGCCAGAAACGCCTGCCGGCTGCCGTCAGGGTCTAGCCGGGTGACGCCGCCCCTCCAATCGGCACAGTAGATATACCCTTTGGCGGTGCAAAGAACGCATTCAGGCCGGTTCAATCCGTTTCCGAAAAATGCAATGTCGCGGACCGAAATGGACAAGGGGGTCATGATCTTCCTCCGGAACGAAAGCTCGACAGAATCCACCGTCCCGTCGACGGGACGGGTTGTGGTCACGCTGACCGTGGCGGCCGGCACTCCGACAGGACGTCTTGACAACGTATACGATAGAGTATACCCCTAAAGCATCTTTAATCGGACGTCAACGGTATAAGAGAGGTTGACATCGGGGCAATTTCGGAGACTGGATCTTGCCGTAAGGGAAGTGGAGAAGGCGGCATGACGGAACAGGAACTTCGCAATCAAATCGTACAGCTGGCGCGGTCGCTTTTCATGCGGGGTTACAGTTCCGGCAGTGCCGGCAATATCAGCGTGCGGCTGGACAACGGATTCCTCATAACCCCGACCAACTCCAGCTTCGGCCGGTTGGAGCCGGAAAAACTCTCACTGCTTGACCCGGAAGGTCGGCATCGCCATGGTGAAAAGCCTTCAAAGGAGTGGGCCGTCCACAGGGCCATGTATCGGGCCAGAAGCTTGGCCGGTGCGGTGGTCCATTTGCACGCCCCCAACTGCATGGCGGTCGCCTGTCTGGGGGACCTCGACCCGGAAAGCGTCCTGCCGCCGCTGACACCTTATTTTGTGATGCGAATCGGACGACTGCCCCTCATTCCCTATTTTCGACCGGGTGATCCCGGGCTTGCCGAAGCGGTCGGCCGCCGGGCGATCGACACTCATGCCATGCTGTTGGCTCATCATGGTATGATTGTCTGCGAAAGGGACCTGGCTGCGGCCGTCAACACCGCCGAAGAACTGGAGGAAACCGCACGCCTGTTCTTGCTGATAAAAGACCGACCGTACCGTCAGTTAACCAATTCACAAGTCGCCGAACTCGAGCGGCTTTTCCCGAAATCCATTTAAACCATTCAAGGAAAGGACAGCCATGTTTGTCGTTACCGTCGAATTCTCGATCAAAAAGCAACATGAGCGCGAGTTCCGAGAAACCGTTTTGAAACAGGCCCGGAATTCGCTGACGCATGAGGCCGATTGCCACCGGTTCGACGTCAGCGTCGATGCGAAGGACGGCGGTCGTGTCTTTCTCTATGAACTGTACACCGATGAAGCGGCCTACCAGACGCACAGACAAACCCCTCACTACCATGACTTCAGCACACGCGTAGCGGACTGGGTGGCACAAAAAAGCGTCCAAACCTGGGACAGCCTATATCCCGCCTGATTCTCCAGCCGCGCAGTCCCTGTTGCCTCTTACCAGATGCGCGGCTTCCGAAAAGCCGCGCAATTGCCCTGTTCCGTCATTACCCTCCGGGAACCGGGCCACCACTTCCGCTCGTTTCTTTACTTTCCCGAGTTGATCAGTGCAATCTGATCGTTGAGAGTCCAGTAATCGTAAAGATAACCGATTCCGACGATACCGCCCGTGATCAGGTAGAGTAAACCCGTCAGCCATTTACCCATGTACATCCGGTGGATACCGAGCAGTCCCAGGAATGTCAGCAGGATCCAGGCCGCATTGTAATCGATTATGCCGGGATGAAACCGCAGGGCCGCGTCGCGATTCATGCCCGGAATCAGGAAAATATCGATCAGCCAGCCGATGCCCAAGAGGCCCAGCGTAAAGAACCAGATGGTTCCGGATATCGGTTTGCCGAAGTAGAAGCGATGCGAGCCGGTAAAGCCAAATATCCATAGTGCATACCCAACGGCAGCGCTGTGGGTTTGGGATGGTTGCTGCACGGAGTGATTCCCCTTTCTATCGATTGTCGCCGCGGATTTTCGTCAACCGGTGTCTAAGGTTGCGTGGCCGCGGCAGCAAAATTCTGGAGCGCGCCGCCGACTTTCTCAAGAACCGCCTCGCAGCCGGTTATGGCATGTCGCGTGGCAAGGTAAGCCGGATCGTTGTAAGTCAGCCAGACCTGTCCCTGGTCATCTTCCCAGATAAGCGCCTTTTGGGGTAGATCGATGGCCACGCTGCGGCTGCACTGCATCAGCGGTGTGCCGACCTTCGGATTGCCGAAGATCACCAGTTCGGTGGGCGGCAGAGCGAGGCCGACTTTTTTTGCACCTGCGGAATGGTCGATCCGGATAAACACGGTCATTCCCTTGGCCGCAAGGGCTTTCTCCAGTTTGTAGGCCGTATCTTTAACGCTGTGCGTGCTTTTAACATTCACGAGACCATTGTCGGCGACGGCAACCGACACCAATCCAAAGAGAACAAAAAATGACAGCAGCATACGTGACATTGGGTTACCTCACTTTCGGGGCTGTATTTCGCGGAAATAAAGGGTCATGGGCTGTTCGATTGCTTGCCGCCGGCTGGCAATTTTGCGAACCGTTCGTCCGAAACGGCTTGTTGCACCTGCTGGCTGGTCCGCTCCAGCCAACCAAAGCGCTCGACCGGGTGATGGTCAAATGCCGGCACGTATGGCTTGATGTCCAGCAGCGGCGTGCCGTCGAGGATGTCGACATTTTCGATATGAAGGATGTTGACAACGATTTTTGTGAGTCTGACCACCGAAATACCGATTGGATTGGGTCGCTTCGGCGCCCGGGTGGCAAACACCCCGCGGGGTTGTGAATCCAGAAAGGG
>JAQAZR010000530.1:0-11222 GCA_032127235.1 Deltaproteobacteria bacterium | reverse complement strand
CTGCCCGAGACCTTTCTGGCCGAAGCGGTTGATGATCTCGGGATCCTGGTTGAGCATGTCGATGACCTCCGCCAGGGTTTTGATGCTCTTTTCGCCGGCCACCTCACCGGCGGCCAGTTTCATGGTCTCCACCGGCGTAAGCTTTTCGGAACGCGGCAGGCGCGACAGAACCGCCGCCACGGAAGCGGCATAGTTCAGGCTCGGGTCTTGATGAAGATACTCTCTGTTGATGGTGGTCCGGGTCTCGCTGCCGATGGAGTACTGGGTGAGGTCCTTTTGCAGCTTGTAGTTGGTGTTGTGGGAAACGTAGCAAATCCGGCAGCGGTCGACAATCGGCGCCTCCTCTTTTTCAGATAGAAAACGGTGAAACTCCGAGTTGTTGCTGGTGGCGAGGATAAGGGTGTCGATCGGCCATTTATACCCATCGATTTCAATGTTCCGGTTCTGGATCACGCCCAGGTAAACCTGGACCAGGTCTTTTTTGTTCTTGAAGATCTCGTCACTAAAATGGATACCGCCGCCGGCGACCCTCGCCAGTGCCCCGCGTCGCAGATCGAACCGGTAGGGATTGTTGGTGTCGGTGATATGCAGCAGCCGCTGGATCGATTCCTCTCCCAGAAGGTCGACCGCAGAGGAAGTGATCTTGTCTTTGGCCGGGTATTTACCCGTAACCGTACCGAGGCTTTCGGTGAGCGGCACCGGCACAATTTCGACGAACTCCAGCATCCGGTCGATATCGCCGTCGGCGTAGGTTCGGATATCGTTCAAAATATAGCCGCTGCAGGCACCCAACGGCCGATAATTTTCGTAGAGTGTTTCGATTTCGTTCTCCGAAAAGTCGTTCGACTTGGCCAGATATTCCTTGCTGGCCGCCGGTTCCTCGAAGAGGTTCATGGCCAGTATCATCGGGTCTTCGTACGTCTGGGATTCGATGTTCGTAATGCGACCGTAGCTCTGCAACTTGTCGATGTTACGGAACTTGAAGGTGTACTTGCGGTTCTTCTCGTCGGACAAGAATTCGCGGTATTTCGTACACAGGAAATCGACGAAATAGGTCTTGCCGTTTCCCGGTTCTCCGACCAGAATAAAGGCCATCTCCTTGGACGAACCGCCTTCGGAGGCGTCCTTGACGTACGAGACAAAGCTGTTGATTTCATCGTACATGCCAATCACATGTTTTTTCCCGGTACGGAAGATGCTGAAATCATATGTCGTTTTACCGTTGACGACCACCTTTTTGATCTCGCTTTCCAGTATCATACGCGCCACGGCCTGGAAGGCATTTTCAAAACTGCGACGCCCTTCTTTGACCGCGCTGAGATGATAATGAAGTGAGCGCTCTGTGGTATTTGCCATGCTACCTCCCAACTTTGAATCGTTGACGTTTTTGACCGCAATTTTTTTCATCTGTGTGTTCACGTCGCCAGAAAATGAGTAAGGGGTCGCTGCTCATACCCCCAACCGGTTCGCATGTCGGGCGAGCTGTTGCGCGGGCATCTACAGGCAGAGAAGAGGAGAAGTAGGTATAGAATAATCATCGAAAACCGGCGGTTCAACCGCCGGCCAGGTCGGATCAGGAGCCGCCCCTACGCTAGATGCCGATAATTATGCATAATTTATAGTTATTATACCCCCGGATCGAATGATGATCAAGGGAATACCTCTGATCCGGAGAATTCAGGCTTGTGCCTGCGACAGTTCGTGGATGGGATAGTGGCTTTGCAGCGTCAGTGGAGAGGCGGAATTGCGGCGCCATCACCGACCGGTTTGGGATCGGACCAACAGCAGGGTGTTGCCGATCACGGTCAGGCTGCTCAGCAGCATGGCACAGACGGCCACCAGGGGGGTCAACAAACCGCTCATCGCCAGCGGAATGCTGATAAAATTATAGACGAAGGAAAACCAGAGGTTTTGCACAATCTTACGGTTGGTTTTATCGGCCAGGCGGAGGAACACGAGCACCTGTTCGGGCTCTCCCCGCATCAGCGTGATGTCGGCGACCTCTTTACCCAGATGGCTGCCGGAGTGGACCGCGATGGCCAGGTCCGCACCCGCCATTGCCTCGGCATCGTTGACCCCGTCACCGACCATCGCCGGCCGTCTCCCGTCACGGCGCCGGTTTTCCAGGAAGGTTGCTTTGTCCGAAGGTAGCAAAGCGCCGTGGGCGTCATCGATGCCGAGCGATCTTGAAATCCGTCGCGTAACCGCCGCGTCGTCGCCTGAAACCACTGCCACGGCATAGCCAAGATTTTTTAGTTCTGCGACGGTCTTGCGGGCACCGCTCCTGATCGTGTCACCAAAAATCAGAAGGGCGCCTAAGCGGCCGCCGACGCTCATGTAAATCGTCGTGGGCTCGGCGTCGAAATCCTGCGGATCGATTTCCGGCAGGGGCGCGGCCGCTGCAATTTCGGCCGCGAGGAAACCGGCGGCCCCGATCTTGACCGTCTCATCGCCGGCGCGACCGGATATGCCGTTTGGCGCGCTCCGGATGTCGGTGACATCTGCCGGTTCGATGCCACGCTCTCCTGCCCAGCGCTTGAGCTCAACCGCGACATGGTGATCCGAATCCTTTTCGAGCGCAACCGCCAATGCCACGAGGCGATCGGTCGTCATTTCGGATAAGGGCCGGACGGCCAGCAACTGCCAGCGGCCTTCGGTCAGGGTGCCGGTCTTGTCGAACACGAAAGTGTCGATCCTTTGGGCCTGTTCAAAAGCCGCAAATTCCCGCACCAGGATGCCGTTGCGCCCGGCGACCGAAATGCCGGCCACTCGTGCCAGCGGTATGGCCACTCCAAGTGCGCAGGGACAGGATATCACCAAAACCGTGACCGCCCGAATCAGCGAATCACCGGGATCCAGGCCCATGAGAAATCCAAAAATGGCCGTGCCGATGGATAGCAGGATGATCAGCGGTACAAATCCTTTCAGCAACCGGTCCGTTTTCCCTTCAAAGGCGGTTTTCTGTGCGAGGGTCTGCTCGATGATCCGCATCATCTGACCCAGGGTCGAATCTTCC
The DNA here is from genome assembly GCA_032127235.1 of Deltaproteobacteria bacterium. Classification (GTDB taxonomy): domain Bacteria; phylum Desulfobacterota; class Desulfobacteria; order Desulfobacterales; family SG8-13; genus JARFQH01. Next base: position 8,206 of record JAQAZR010000530.1, on the reverse strand, counting down.
CCCACCGCAAGGGCCTTCACCTTGAAACGGCCGCGGTTGACCCTGGTTCCACTGCGGATGGAGTTGCCCGAGCGCTTTGGGATGGGCCGGGCCTCACCTGTCAATGAGGACTCATCCACCAATCCGTCTCCGTCGATCACCAGTCCGTCGGCCGGTGCGATTTCACCATCGTCGAGCAGGAACAGGTCATCTTTGCGCAGGTACTCCGCCGAAACGTAACGCCCTTCCGGGTACTCGCGACTGCAGAGCTTCACCTTGGTTGGCTTCAGTGCAAAAAAGGCCTCCAGGTCCTCGAGAACCTTTTCCTTGGCATTCCGTTCCAGCAGTTTTCCCAGCAGCACAAGGGTGATCAGCATGGAAGCCGTGTCAAAGTAAAGGTGGATGTCGCCCCGCGACAGGTTGAAGAGGCTGTATAGGTAGGCACTGGAAGCCCCGATGGCGATCAGGGTTTCCATGCTGAAGGCGGCATTTGAAAAACCGGCCACGGCTTTTATGAAGATAAACTTCCCGCCGTATACCATGACGACGGTGGCCATTATGAAAATCGGCCACGACAGGTTGGCCACCGCATCCGGAGAAAGTGAACTGAAAAAACCCGAATAGAGGGCAAAAGACATCATCATCACGTTCATGGTCAGAAAGGTGGCAACGGCGAATCGGATCGTCTCCCGCCGCTTCTCCTTGCCCCGGCCCCCTTCACCGGGTAAGGCCGCATGATAGCCGAGATGCTCGATAAAAGCGATGATTCGGTCCGGCGAGGTGAGGACCGGATCGTAGGCACACCGCAGCCGATCGGTTGAGAAATTGCAGCCGGACCGCAAAACCCCGGGGAGCTTCTTTAAAGACGCGTCGATCAGCCAGGCGCATGCCGGGCACCACATGCCGTCGATTCTGAGCAAGATGGCAAGGTGATTCGATCGGTCGGAGGGGCTGAAGGCCTCTGAACCGTGCGCTTCACCACCTCCGGCGGCCACCGCGATCGGCTTTTCAGGCGATTGTTCGCGGAGTTGAAGGTCGGACTCCGATGCCGGAATGATCCCCAGGTCCCGGCATCGTTTGAAAAGATCCGTATCCCGAAAATGTGCCGGATCGTCAATACCGCCGGCGGTGATGAGCATGCTGAACACCTGCTGACACCCGATACAGCAAAAACTGTAGGGTCGCCCCGCCGAAATAAGGGTGTGGTGGCCGTAACGCAGGGTCAAGCCACACAAGTCACAAGTGTCACTCACAGGCATCCTCAAGGGATCGTGCTCAAATAAAAAAGTTCCGCCGGAACGGAACTTTTTTCCACTGAATGAACCGGTTCGGCCATGAACCGGGGATGATTTACCGTGTGCCGAGGGATTTGACGAATGCAACAATCCTCCAGCGATCGTCCATAAAAATTGTGGTCGCCAGGGCCGGCTGGCGTCCACTGCCGCCGATGCCGTAGCTGATGTGTTGAAATAGGGCACCCTCTGATTGAGATTGAACCTTCGGGCTTCTCAGGTCGGTGGGCAGCGGTGCGAAACTCTGCCCCACGGTTCCGATTCCGTCGTAATTTACACCATGGCACTGCTGGCAGAAGTTAACATATTGCTGGGCCCCTTCTTTTATCACTTTGGGATCTCCGGAGGGCATCGGGGATGTCAAACTTTCGGGGCTGGCCGCCCGGTATAACGCCTCACCCCCGTGAACCGGCACCAGGCCGGCCTCCATAATCGGCAACGGTCTTTCATAAGGCTTGACCACCGGCGTCTCCCGCATTCTTCCGTAAGGAAAGTTGTTGTCGTAGTACATCAGCACATTGTAGACCACGACGAGGGCGACCACGGCGACAACCAGCACAATCAGTTTTTTCATTTACTTACCTACTGCATTTTGTTTCGGCGAAGGAAAAAAACTCTCGTCCCAATTCTTTCCTATCGGCGGATAATCACCTACGGGCGGATAATCACTTTCGTGTCCCTCAACGTGCTGCGGGAAAGGAAAATACTCGTATATCGCATATGGAGATTCTCCGGGAACATCCTTCACCGGCCGATAGTCCCAGTCCGGTTGCCCGCGGTCCCCGATCATAAAATAGGCCAATCCGCCCTTAAATGCGACGATCAGAAGAAGCAAAAAAATGATCAGCCAGGTCATAAACGTCGATTCACGGTGCTCCATGTGTTCCATTATATTTTAACCCCCAATAGAGCGTTTAGCAGGATATACGCCAGCGCCCAGAGGACGGTGCCGGCGATGATCATGTACAGGACCAGCGGAAAGGGCGCGTTGCGGCCCTCGATGCCTCCGGGATACTTTTCAATGATCTTCGACAGTTTTTTCTCGGATTCTTTGGTGCGGAAATGCGTAAAGGCAAGTCCGGCCGCGAAAACCAGAATAAACGCCCACGCCGGTAGCAGATATAAGACAAATTGTTGAAAATTAAGCAGTTCAAAATAGCGCATGATTTACCTCTATCGAATCGACATCCACAGAAAACAACCGCTGCGGTGCGGTTTACCCTTGGCATAGCGGCAGACCAATGGGCCTCAACCGCCTTTTAGCACGGTGACCGCAATCGCGGCAGCGGTTGCGATCAACCCGGTACAGGCCAGGGCAAAAAGAATAAAAATCTTAATGCGATAATAGCGCGGTGCGCTCACATGAGCCGTTTCGGGCTCACCTTCCAGCGGCAGAAAGCGGGCGCGCTTCTGGTCCTTGAACTGACCGGCATTCAGGGCCCACAGGAATGTCACCAGACTGATGACAAACCCGGCCAGCATGTAGGCGATTAAGTAAGGGAAATACATGGTTTGGTGTTTTGTGTTTCGTGTTTCGGGTTACGGGTTACGGGTTACGGGCTGCGCGTTAAGTGTTCCGAGTTTCCAGTTTCCAGTTTCCAGTTTCAAATTGCATCACGGTTCCCACGCCGAGTCGATTCCTCGCGGTTCGGTATTGGCGTCGGACTGATTGATGAAATAGTTCGCCACATAATCCCCTACTTCCCAAATTTTCTGCGATTCCAGGTCGCGCTTGAAGTACGGCATGGCGGTTCCGGTGATGCCGTTCATGAGCTGGTAGTAAATGATGCCGCCGGAGATTTCCCTGCCTTTGAGAATGGTAAAGTTAAGTGGCGGCGGGTAAATCCAGGGTTGGGCCGGTCCCATGCCGTCGCCGATAGGCCCATGACAGCCAAGACAAAATTCCTGATAGATTTTATGCCCGCGTTGCAGTCCAGCGGGTGTCGTCGGGTAGGGGTTGGGAATTTTGCGCCATCCCTCGGGTATCTGTTCGGCCAGCCACCTGACATTCACATCCGGCCCGGCTTCGTAAGCTTCGATGGCCTTCTGCTTCCAAAAGCGCTGTCTCTCCATCCGTTTATCGGCCTGCTTGTACCCCAGGCTCTGGACGTACTGGGTCAGGGTAATGATCTTGTCCTTTCTGAGCCACTTGAAGGGCGGCATGATGGAACTGGGCCGGGTGTATCTCGGATTGATGAAATGCGCGATGTGCCAGTCGTCCGGATGCTCGCCGCCTTCCTGGGAAAGGTCCACGCCCGTTCGCTCGGATCCGAGCAAAATGGGCTCATCGCCCACATAATCGCCGGCTTGGGCAATGCGTTCGGCCCCATGCCCCCAGTCGATCGCGCGAATCGACTGGCTGTGGCAATAGACGCAACCATTGGCAATATAGATTTTACGACCTGCTTGCTCCACCTGCCCTCGATCTCGCCAAATCTCCGACGGCGTCGTGTCCTGCTGGGCGTAAGGCATATAAACCATGATGAATACAATCAGCGCAAGAATCGTCAGCGCACCGGCCACGATGGCCGTCAGCGTCATTTTCATTTTGTCGTCGCTCCTGAATTGAAAAATATTGTTCTGATGATGTTGTACAAACCGATGTAAGCGCCGACCATGATGGTTAAACCGAGCGATGCCCGGGCAATGTAATACGGTTGGATTTCCGGCAGTGTACGGTAAATGGTTTCGCCTATGGCCCAGGCCTGTCCCTGGATCAGGCCGACGATGGTCAGCACAATCGCAAAGCCGGTGATGCCGATCAACACCAGCCAGTACTGCAGGTCGGCGAGAAACTTACTGTAAATCGGTTTTCCGGTTATCCGCGGCAGCAGAAAGTAGATGCCCCCCAACGCGGTGATACCGGCAAAGCCGAGAACCCCGATGTGGGCGTGGGCAACGACCCAGTTGTTGAAGTGGGTCACCCGCTGGACGATGGGCAGCGCCATCATCGATCCCTGGATATTGACGAAAAAGTAATAGACCGTGCCGGCAAATACGAACTTGGCGCCGATATCGCTGTGAATCGCCCCGAGTTTCCCTTTTACGGTGAACCACAGATTAATCAAGACGACCATGACCGGAATGACCATGGCCACGCTGTCGACAATGGCAATGACTTTCAAATATGTGGGCACGGGGACCTGGAGCAGGTGGTGGGTGCCGATATGGGTGTAGACAATGATCAGCGACCAGAAACCGATCAATGAAAGCGTATGGCTGTACAAGGGACTGCGCGTCGCAATCGGCAGCACGTAATAGGCCACCGCCAGGCCCATCGGCGTCAGCAGCAGCCCGAAAACGTTGTGACCGTAGAACCAGAGCAGGATCGCGTCCGGTATGCCGAGCAGGGCTCCGGTGTCGGGTTTCCAGATCACATTGCCGATAAAGTAGGTGGCGGCCGTCAGCACCATGGCGGCGGTAGTATACCAGACCGACACGTAGAGAATCGACTCATGGCGCTGCCGGATGGTCATCACGACGTTAATGATGACCAGCACAAACAGGATCACGACCATGATATCCACGGCCCACGGCAGTTCGGCGTATTCTCTCCCCTGGGAAAAACCGGCGCCGATACCGAAAACGGCGGAGATCAGGGTGATATTCCAAAGGATGGCCGTAAAAATACCCAGCGTTTCACTGTAGAGTTCAGTCCGCAGCAGTTTTGGAATGAAATAAAATGAGGCCGCCAGAAGTCCCGGTGTCACGAAACCGAAGAGGACCAGGTTGACATGAATCGGGCGAGCCTTTCCGAAGTGCAACCAGCCGATGTTCGCAAGAAAATCCGGTGCAATCAGATAACCGGCAGCGATCATCCCGAAAGATGTAGCGCCGGCGAACCAGAGCGCCGACGTCATGCAAAATGCAATGGCGGTTGGATAAGTTGCCGCTTGTTGATCGGCAGTGGTGGTCATCGATTCAGTTTCCTTTTCAAATCAGTCGGCGCTGACGATCGCCTTGACACGTTCAGATCAATGATCCCAATATAGTTACGTTCCTGCATTTGCCGATTTCCGCAGTGATCTAGCTGTGGCAGGCAAGCCAACATCCTATGTTCACCTTGCGTTCACGATGGCACTTGATGCAGAACTGCATGTAAAAGTACTTTCCCCGGATGCGGTCCATGGTTTCAATCGCCCCATGGCATTCCTTGCAAGCCACCTCTTTTCTGATGTGGCGTTGGTGGTTGAAGAGGACATGTTCGGCCAGATAGTTCGCCTTCTTCCACGGCGTCGGTGTCCGGGTGTCATAATAGCGGTGCTCTTTCAATATTTGCGGGTGCCGGGCGATGATGTACTTATGGCAGTACAGGCATTTTTCCACCGGCGGCAGTCCCGGGTGAATGGAGCGACCCACATACGGATGGCAAAATTGACACTGAATATTCTTCACCCCGACATGCACCCGATGGCTGAATGGAATCGGCTGCTCCACCCCGATAGCCATGCTCGGTGTGCGGTAGAAGTAGAAAAAATAGAGAAACCCCACCACAAAAACAGCTGCAAAGAGTGTCAGTAGCAGAGCGCTCCTGTTGCCCCAGAGAAAAATACGGTATTTAATGCCGAGAATCACCAGCAAAACCGTAAAGAGTGTCAGAAGCGTGAGGCTGAGCAGAACTTCCATCAACTCACCTCCCTCTTCTCAGTGCGTGCCAACTCCGGGAACTGTCGCAGGAAGGAGTTGAGGGCCAACAGCATGAGGCCGAGAAAACCGAGACTGATCAGAAAGTCTTTGATCCCTAACGGCAGTGAATGCGTCGAATGACTGAGCGACGGCCCCACCAGGAGCAAGTGCTCCAGCCAGATGCCGGCAATCATGCACGCGGCGAGCACCATCATGAAAGCGGGCATGGTTTTTACTTTCTTGTTAAGTAAGATAAAAAAAGGAATCACAAAAGAAACGGCGAAGACAAACCAGGCCAGGTATTTCCAGGGGACCATCATAACACGTTCGATAACGTAAGCGGTCTCTTCGGGTATGTTGCCGTACCAGATGACAACCAACTGTACGTAGAAAAAGTCCGCCCACACCAGGCAGAAGGCGAAAAAGAGTTTGCCGATGTCGTGAAATTGGGATGATGGCAGCGTGAAATCGTTCTTCGGATTGAGGTGCATAACGGCCGCGAATATAATCAGCCCCCCCAGGCCGACATAAATAGCCTTGACGAATGTGTAGGCTCCGAAAAGGGTGGAAATCCAGTGCGGGTCGAGGGCCATCACCAGGTCGTATCCGATGAGAGAGAGGACCAGCGCAAAGGCCAGCATGTAGAGGATGGCTAACAAGTCCATCCGTTTTCGAATAACCTCCGGTTCCAGCTGCCGCCCCCCTTGAAGGATGCGGAACAGGATTCGGATACTGCCTTTACCATTGGACGTGTCCACTTTCTTGTGCTGCAAAGAATAATAAAGGTAACCAAAGCCCAGGCCGTAAAGAATAAAGAGCGCAATGAGATCCCGGGTGAATAGAAAGGGAATGTTGAGCCAGACCTCCTTGCCATGGAGATCGTGCCCGTGGGACCAGGGGAACACGTGCGCACCGCCGAGAAACAGGAATAGAAAGAGGATGAGAGACACCGGAAAAAACCCTGTAAAGGCCTCGGAAAGTCCCGAAAGCGATCCACTCCATTTGGCCTTGACGGTGTGCATAAGGGTGGAGAAAAGCATTCCCCCTTGGGCGATTGCCGACCAGATCAAAAAGTTGATCAGGTAGGCCTTCCAGGCTTGATCAGGATGTCCGCTGGCTGCCAGATAAATGAACGTCCCGAAGCCGATGACGACCATGGCGACCCAGACGATCCAGTAAGATGATTTACTTCCTTCGTCGGCCATTTTTCAACCCGTCTTATAGGTCAACTGTTATTGTTTATTCTTGCCCGCCACCGCTGGACCGGCCGGCAACTGTCAACATGGTCAGTCAAAAACGCGCACAATGCCGCCATTTTCAATAAACAGGGAGTGCAATCCCTCCTGTTGATCTTCTTGACAGGATGCCAGCACACCGAAATGCTCGCCAGAACAACGCTCGTCATAATGTTCGAGGTTTTGCAGTCGCGGCAGGCGGGTCTGGGTCAAAAATCCGACCAGGTTGCCCAAGATGGCAAATAGTACGGTAAACTCGAATCCCACGATGACAAACGGAACCAGCGCACGGACCGGCTTGCCGCTGACGATCAGGTCCCAGCGCTCGGCCGTGAGGATGGCCAATGCAAAACCCGCAAAAAATCCGAAGATACCGCCGCAAAGCGTGAACCACCCCACTTTACTGGTTTTCAGCTTGAGCGCTTCCGAAAGTTTATGACTGGGAATGGGGCTATGGACCCGATGTAGCGTCCATTGCGATTCTTTGAGACCATGGACGGCCGCCACCGCCTGATCCTCGCTTTTAAACAGTCCCATGATGTATTTATCAATGGCCATGGCCGCCTCCCTCAACCAGAGTTTCCTTCATTTCCGTCATGGAAACCGACGGCATGTGCTTGACGAAAAGCACAAAGAGAAAAAAGAACAGGCTGAAGCTGCCGAGCATGATGCCGAACTCCACAAGGCTCGGTCTGTAAAGACTCCAGGCATTCGGCAGAAAATCGCGTCCGACGCTGGTGATAATGATGATAAAGCGCTCGTACCACATGCCGATGTTGACGACGATAGAAATTCCAAACAACCAGGGAATGGCGGTTCGGACCTTCTTGATTAAAAAGGCCAGTGGTACAATGGTGTTGCAGGTCACCATGATCCAAAAGGGGATCGCGTAGTCACCGGTTGCCCTCCAGGCAAAAATGTACTCCTCCACCGGGTTGCGGCTGTACCAGGCGATGAAGAACTCCGTCCCGTATGCGAAACCGACGATCATTCCGGTGAGAACAATGGTCTTGGCCACACTCTCCAAGACGTGCATGGTGATGATCTTCTCGTACTTAAAGATCTTTCGCAGAG
>JAQAZR010000529.1:0-7417 GCA_032127235.1 Deltaproteobacteria bacterium | reverse complement strand
TTTGACTCACAGCTGTACTGGCGTTCGGAATCACCCCTTAGGTTAAATACATCCCCGCAAGGAAATTTGCCGTAGTCCATCCAGAAACATCCGTGTCAGGGCGGTGGATATGTTGTGCCGGTAAACCTCACCGTGCGAATCGACACCGCGGATCTGCCCATCGGAGAGAAACCAGCGCAACAGTTGAACACCGGCAGCCCGGCGGTCTTCCGGGTTTAACCTTAGGCCTGCCTTAAAATCTTGAGGCTTGGGAAGTCCTGTGCCTTGATCCAGAAGAGACTTCATGAAATTGAGCGCCCGTCCCAGCCGCAGCAGCGTCGCAGATTGCTGCCGGTCGGTGGTGTGAGAGATCGGCAGCGTGCTAGAGCGCATCAGCGCAAAGTCGGCCGGCAGGAGACCCAGTTCTTCGCACAATCGATAATCGGGGCTCCCCGGCGCGGGATAGAAAATTGAAACGCCGGCCAGCACGCGACGTTCCGCCAGATAGAGAAGATCGGCCACGGAGCCGGCTGCCGACTGCTGCGGTGCTCCGGCAATCACGTAGCCGACGCAATGAAGGTTGTATTGTTGCGCCGATGCCAGGGCGGCATCGAAGGCCGCGCGGACATCCGGTCTTTGAAATTTTTTCAATTGTGCCGGGTTGCTCGAACCCAGCGACAAGTTGAGAGTCCTGAATCCGGCCGCGGCCATGGCGGCGATGACATCGTCATCGAGGGACGGTGGAAAGAGCCCGTTCATGGCTCGCAACTCGAGCCGGGCATTACCGAGGCGTGTTGTGATGCCGCTTAGCAACGCCATAAACCAGCGGCGGTCGAGAGTGAGATTCTCGTCTTCCAAATCGATGAAGCTGGTGCTGTCTCTTTCCACGGTGCGTTCAATCTCGGTCAGAACGGATGTGAGGGAGCGCCGGCAAAAGCTGCGGTCGTCTGAACGGCGCATGGAGCAGTAAGAACAACGCATGGGACAGCCGCGGCTGGCCACGACGACCGCACTGCCTTTTTCCCCCCTGCGGTAGTGGCGGTGCTGGATCAGATGGGTGGCCGGCAGGGGAAACTCATCCAGGTCGTCGAGGCGGGCCGGACCACTGATGTGAAGCGTGCCGTCCGCAGCCCGCAAAACAATGCCGGGAACGTTCAGTGGGCTGCGCCCTTCTCTCAGCGCACGGGCCAGCAGCGGCATGGCATGTTCGCCGTCACCGCGGATGACATAGTTCACTACCGGGCATTGCATGACGCTTTCCGGAAGTTCCGTCGGGTGGTGACCTCCCATTACGATTGCGCAGGACGGTAGAGCGGCCTTGATCCGTTGCGCGGTTTCAATGGCCTCACCGCTATAGGCGGTAAACAGGGAGGATATTCCCACCAGGAAGGCGCCCGACTGCGCGGCTTTTCGAGCCAGATGTTCGAAGCTGTAGCCGTAGTGCCGGTATCGGTGAAATAGCGCAAAGGGGGATCGATCGTCGCGTCCGTAAAACTTCCCGAGATAATTCATGTTTTCGGGCCACGCGATGTCACGCGACCGAGACGTGGCCAGGGCGTCCAGGATGTCGACCGAGAACCCTGCCTTTTCGAGACCGGCCGCAATACATGCCAGACCATAAGGCAAGGTGCGTTTTGCAGTCAGGTAAAAATCTCTGATCGGTGGTTGTACAAGCAGAATATCGGGCATTTTGGCTGATGATGCGGTAATTGGGTTCCTCGTAGGTCCTTTGCACGGGTGCATTGAGGAGTATTGTCCGACAGGCCGTCAGCGACATCGGATACCGGAACAACTAAATAAAGCACGATTCCGATCTTCGTTTCCCATGTTGGAGTGGAGATTGGCCCGACTTTGGTAGGCGACCCCATACTCCGGATCGAGAACGATAACCCGAGTTTCGGTCACGTCAGTTTGCCGCTCGATCTGAACGAATCGATGCTCGCCTTTTCGATGAGCACGGCTCCTTTTCTTTTGACCGCACGAATTTCACCGAATTCCAGCAACTGATAAACGATTTTGCGACCGACGCCAAGATATTTAGCCGTTTCACTGACTGTCAGCAGAGGCAACGAAACGAAATCAGTATCGTGGGATGCCATGTATAAATCTCCTTTTATTCGAGCATCTGTTCACCCGCCTCTGCTTCAGCAGGAGCTATTTCAGGATGCCGCATGATGATCCGGGCGCAGGTGTTCCAGCGCAGCAGGGCATCTTGATTGCCGGGCGAACAGGAATTGAGGGCTGTTTCGTAAAGTTTCATCGCCTTGTCGAACCATTCGTAGGCCAGTCGCCCGGAACCCGGACCACCGCGTTCGAGATGGACCTTGGCTCGCCGTTCAAAGATAATGCCGCCGTAGTAGGCTTTGCAAAATTGATCGCTCAGTTTTTTCAGGACTTCCTGTGCCTGGTTGAAGGCCGTGTTGAGATGTTGTTTGAACGTGTCGGTCAGCGCCAGCAGCAGGATGATCGACGCCTGTTGATTATCGGGTTCGACCGCCAGCACATCCCGGCAAATGCTTTCGGCCTCTAAGGGTTCGTTCAAGAGGCGGTAACGCTCGGCTTTTTCCAATGCACCCGGTATTGCCGCCTTTGCAAGGGTTTTTAATGTGTACATGAGCCGTTCCTTTTCTTGCGGTATGGGTCACTGTCGTTTCTCGTCGTCGAACGTGACCGGTTGCATCGTTTAGTGATAACAAATACGTAAAAAAGCAACCGTGCCCGAACGTCAGGCAAGTTATTCATTTTTCGCCTGTTGTTTGATGGCACGCTTGATCTGACCGATGCACTTGGTCACCGGAATTCCCTTGGGGCACACATCCGTGCACCACCACATGGTCTTGCATCCCCAGGCGCCGTCATCGTTGTCGAGCTGTGCCAGGCGACCGCCGGCGGCGGTGTCTCGAGAATCATTAATATACCGGAATGCTCGCAGAAGTGCTGCCGGTCCGAGGTAGTTGGGGTTGGCCCTGGAGATCGGACAAGACGAGGTGCAGGAGGCGCAGAGGATGCAGCGCAAAGCCGGTTCGATCACTTTTTGTTCTTCGGCGCTCTGAATCCGTTCCTTTTCCGGCGCTTCATCGTCGTTGATCAGATAAGGCCGGACGTAGCGGTGTTTTTCGAAAAATGGATTCATGTCCACGACCAGGTCCTTGATGACATTGAACAACGGCAGCGGTTCGATGACAAAGTTGTTGGCCGTTTTGTAATCCCGCACCAGCTTCTGACAGGCCAGACCGACGTGCCCGTTGATGACCATGGCGTCCGAGCCGCAGATGCCGTGCGAACACGAAGCCCGGTAAACCAGCGTTGGATCGAGCTCCCAGCGAATCCGGTTCAGGCAGTCGAGGATCTTGTCGGTCGATTCGACGTCAATCGCATACTCCTGGTAGCGGGGCTGTTTATCGACCGCGGGATCGAAGCGAAAGATGACAAAGGTGGCCTTCATCTTAATACTTCCTCTCTTTGGGTTCAAATCGGGTGATATTGACCGGTTTGGTGAACAGTTGCGGTTCTGCCTGCTCTTTGTAGCGAACCATGGTGTGAGCCAGGAATCGCTGATCGTCCCGTTCGGGGAAGTCTTCGCGGGAATGGGCGCCGCGGCTCTCTTCCCGATGAAGGGCTCCGAGGGTCATGACCTCAGCCAGATCCAGCATGTGTCGAAGCTCCATGACATCCAGCAACTCGCGGTTAAAGCAGCTGCCCTTGTCGTGGACACCGATATCGTGGGAACGTTCCTTCAGCGAACGGATGGTTTGCAGCGCCTCCTCCAGGGTTTCCTTGTGCCGAAAGACCGAAACGTTGTTCATCATCACGCTCTGCATTTCCTGCAGGATCGGGCCTAGCTTTTCGGTGCCGTCTTTTTCCATTAGATATCTGATTTTAGCGGCTTCCAGATCTTCCAGGTCGTTGGGAATGGTGCACATGCCGGTCGCATTGATGAATTTTCGTATCTCGATGCCCGATCGTCGTCCGAACACCAGGGTGTCCAGTAGCGAGTTGCAACCCAGTCGATTGGCCCCGTGAACCGAGACACAGGCACATTCACCGGCGGCGTACAAGCCCGGAAAGGGGGTGTTCTTGTCATCCAGAACGACGTGCCCATCGGCGTCGGCGGCAATGCCGCCCATCATGTAGTGGCAGGTGGGTTGGACCGGGATTGGCTCCTTGCGGGCGTCCACGCCGCCGTATGTTTTGGCGAATTCGATGATCTCGACCAATTTTTGCCCGATGACCTCCGCTCCCAGGTGGGTCAGGTCGAGGTGGACATAATCCTTGCCGCCGATCCCGCGTCCGGCGCGCACCTCTTTCAGGATGCAGCGCGAAACCATGTCGCGCGGTGCCAGGTCTTTGATCGTGGGGGCATAGCGTTCCATGAAACGTTCGCCCTCGCTGTTGCGCAGGATGCCGCCTTCGCCCCGCGCGGCCTCGCTGATGAGAATGCCCAGCTTGTAGATGCCGGTGGGATGGAACTGGATGAACTCCATGTCCTCCAATGGCGCACCGGCGCGATAGGCGATCGCCATTCCATCTCCGGTTGACGCCATGGCATTGGACGTGGTTTTGAAAACCTTCCCGGCACCACCGGTGGCCAGCAGCACGACCTTGCTGTTGAATACGTGGATTTTGCCGGTGGCCAGCTCATAAGCCGTCAGACCGCAGCAGCGCCCGTCCTTGACGATCAGGGAAAGCATTTGAAATTCATTGAAAAATTCAACATGGCGTTGCAGACACTTTTCCCAGAGGGTGTCTAGGATCACCCGGCCCGTGCGGTCGGCGGCATAACAGGCCCTTTTGACGGCTGCTTTGCCGAAGTTGCTGGTGTGGCCACCGAAAGCCCGCTGGGCGATTCTGCCTTCCGGCGTGCGGTTGAAAGGCACACCCATGTGCTCCAATTCATAAACAATTTTTGGGGCATCCTGGGTCATGATGGCTATCGCATCCTGGTCGCCGAGGTAGTCGCTGCCCTTGACGGTGTCGAACATGTGCCATTCCCAGTTGTCTTCTTCTTCGTTTCCCAGAGCAGCGCCGATTCCGCCCTGGGCGGCTCCGGAATGGGAGCGTGTGGCAAAGACCTTGCTCAGGACGGCCACCTTTGTGCCTTCACCCAGCTCGATGGCTGCCCGCAGGCCGGATAAGCCGGCTCCCACGATGACGACGTCATACTGGTGTTCCATAGTCGACTCCCTGCTGAAAATCCGATTATTGGTTGAGTTGACGAAAGTTGAAGGTGAGAATGATGCCGATGCACATATTCGGCCCCAACTCCTGATCCGATCTTTCTCGCAGCTTAGAAAAAGCCCTTAAGCTTGTAAAGGGTTTTTTTAAGGTATGCCGGGAAGGTGAAATAGATCCCGTCGCCCCAGGTATTGACGGTGCTTTCGAATGGCAGCGCCTCTATAATCTTGATGGCAACTGCGCTCGTGCCGAGTTCAGCGTCAACCCAAATGTCATTTACGGAGATAGTAATAATGTTATCATCCATTGTCATTCTTCATAGGGTTTGGATGAAGCGCCTCAACGCCTCAAATGGCGAACTTATTCTTTCGTGAACCCTAAAATCCCACGGCCTGACCGTCCTTGCGGTGGTCGGAGGCCCCACAGTATCCATTCGGCAGGCAGGCGATGAGCTGGGCACCGCCGAAAAGTCGGGTCGGTGGATCCCGCATCAATCGGTGACCGCGCCCGGCGAGCTCCGCGGCGACGCCATCCGGCAGACCCGGTTCCAGGGCGAGACGAAAGTCCTCTGCTACATACCACCGGGGCGCGTCGGAAGCCGCCTGGGGGTTGAGGCCGTAATCGAAAATCCGCACGATCATCTGCAGGTGTCCCTGGGGCTGCATCAAGGCACCCATCACGCCGAAACTAAGAAGCGGACGATCGTCGCGGGTCACAAAGCCGGGCGTAATCGTGTGAAAAGGACGTTTGCCGCCACCGACGCAGTTGGGATGCCCCGGTTCGAGTGTGAAGCCCCTGCCGCGGTTTTGAAGACTGATCCCTGTATCCGCAACGACGATGCCCGAACCAAAACCCATGTAGTTGGACTGGATGTAGGATACCATCATGCCGTTCCGGTCGGCTGTGCTCAAATAAACCGTACCGCCTTCCGGTCTCATTGCGGCGCGCGGCATTCCGGCCTGATCCATCCGAATCTTGGCAGCGCGGTCGGCCAGAAAAGCTTCGGTCAGCAGGTGTTGCGGGTCGACCTCCATGGCGGCCGGATCGGCGATGTGGCGCCAGGATTCTGCAAAAGCCAACTTCATGGCTTCCACCTGTAAATGGATGCTGTCCGCGCTATCCACAGGATAACGGCGGATATCCAGGTGGCGCAGAATCCCGAGGGCCATGAGGGCAGTCAAGCCTTGACCGTTGGGTGGAATTTCGCACAATTGAATGCCGTGGTATTCCTGCGTGAGCGGCGTGACCCACTCGGATGTGTGCCCCGCCAGGTCTTGGAGCGTCAAGGCAGCCCCTTCGGCGGCGGCCTGGGCGGCGATGCGTTCGGCGAGCTCGCCCCGGTAGAAGGTTTCGCCGCCGGTTGCGGCAATTTTCCGCAGAGTTTCGGCCTGTTTCGGGCAGGCAAAGGGTTCGCCGACGGCGGTTGGTCGGCCGCCGGGGAGAAATGTCTTGGCGAATTCCGCGTAACCCAGGAAGCGCCCAGGTGCTTCGGCCCAGATGGACGCCACCGCGGGTGTTACAAGGAACCCCTGTTCGGCGTAGCCGATGGCCGGTTCGAAAAGCCGTTCGAACGGCAATTTGCCGAATCGTTGTGATAGTTGTGACCAAGCGTCCACCGCACCGGGTACGGTGACCGAGTCCCATCCCAGTTCGGGCATGCTGTTACAGGCGGCAAAACGGTGCGGCGACCAGCCTGAGGGCGAGCGGCCGGAGCCGTTGAGCCCGTGGAGTTCTCGCCCGTCCCAGATCAAGGCGAAGGCATCGCTGCCGATGCCGTTGCCGGTCGGCTCGACGACGGTCAGGGCGATGGCCGCCGCCAGAGCGGCGTCGACGGCATTTCCGCCGCGGCGAAGCATATCCAGACCTGCTTGGGCGGCAAGTGGCTGTGAAGTCGCCACGATATTGCAGGCCAAAACAGGCTTACGCCTGGAATCGTATGGGAAATTCGAAAGACTTTCGGTCCGGAAAAATGTCATGCCGGCCTCTTTTTTTCTAGTCGTGGCGGAAAAATTTTGGTGATCCGGTTGTTTTCAATGTCAAAACGGTTGATGTATAGCCTTCGCAGCGGTGTCCCGTAAACATTGATGACGACAATGGTCTGATCGGTGGGGTTGCCGACCCTGTGGATGCCTTCGTCAAGCGGCAGGGTGGTATCGGTCCGGCCCGGTGTGCAGGTGATCCGTTCCGTTTCCTCGAGGTGGGCATAGCCGTTTTTTTGGCCGTCGTCTTCCCTGCGGTACTTGACAATCTCCATTTCCCCGGA
>JAQAZR010000528.1:0-3883 GCA_032127235.1 Deltaproteobacteria bacterium | reverse complement strand
GGATGCCTGGCGGGCGTGATGGAGGCGCAGTACAACCTGCTGCGCAAACATGGCCACAGCCCCAGCGAAGCGTTCAACGAAACCGTGGAGGAGCTGACGCAGAGTCTGATTCGATTGGTGGCCGAAAACGGTATGGATTGGATGTTCAGCAACTGCAGCACCACGGCCCAGCGGGGTGCTCTGGACTGGTCGCCCCGCTTCCGGGATGCCGTGGCGCCCCTTTTCGATGAACTTTACGACAATGTCGTTTCCGGCAAGGAGACACGACGCGTGATCGAGGCCAACAGCGCCCCGGATTACCGCGAAAAACTTCAGCGGGAGCTGGCTGTCATCCACAATTCTGAAATGTGGCGCACCGGTGCTGCGGTTAGGTCGCTGCGCCCCGAAAACAGAGGGAAATAGAGGCGTTCCCAGCCCCTTTTTCTTCTCCAAAAGGGCGCGACCGTCGCTTGGGCGATCGGGTTTCGGGAAGGGTTTCATTCAATCAAGGCGAAGCAATGTGGCTTCCGAACAAACGGAGAGTTCGTCATGGAACCGGTATTCTTGTACGACACCACCCTGAGAGACGGCACCCAGGGAGAAAACATCAATTTTTCAGCCGAGGACAAAATCAAGATCGCCAAAAGACTGGATGATATCGGCATCCACTACATCGAAGGCGGCTGGCCCGGTTCCAATCCCCGTGACAAGCGGTTCTTCGAACTCGCCAAATCGACCACATTCAAGACGGCCCGTCTAACGGCCTTCGGCGCGACGCGCAGGCCCGGCATAGCCGCCCGGGACGATTCGAACCTGGCGGCTTTGCTCGACAGCGACACGTCGGCGGTCGCCATTTTCGGCAAGAGCTGGAACCTGCATGTGGAGCAGGTGCTGAACATCAGCCGGGATGAAAACCTGGCCATGATCGCTGAATCCGTCGCCTTTTTGAAGGCCGCCGGCCGCGAGGTCATTTACGATGCCGAGCATTTTTTCGACGGCTTCGACGAGGACCCGGATTATGCGCTGCAATCTCTCTTTGCCGCACTGGACAACGGAGCCGACGCCATCGTCCTGTGCGACACCAATGGCGGCGCCCTGCCCTTCTTGGTCGAATCCGCAACCCGCACGGTCCGACAACGCCTGAGTGAGCACCTGTCGGAAGGCGGCAGCGCCAAAAAAGTTAATATCGGCATCCACACGCACAACGACAGCGGCTTGGCCGTGGCCAACACCATCACCGCCGTTCACTTGGGGGCCGTAATGGTGCAAGGCACCATCAACGGCTACGGCGAGCGCTGCGGCAATGCCGACCTCAACTCGATCATTCCGATCCTTTGCCTGAAAATGAACCGGCCCTGTATGTCGCCGGAAAACCTTTTAAAATTGAAATCACTGTCCCGTTTCGTCAGCGAAACCGCTAACCTGGTTCCGATCAACACACGGCCCTTTGTGGGCCGGAGCGCCTTCGCCCACAAAGGCGGCATTCACGTCAGCGCCATCACGAAGGTGCCGCGGGCCTACGAACACATCGACCCTGCGCTGGTCGGCAACCGGCGGCGGGTGCTGGTCTCCGACCTCTCCGGCAAGAGCAATGTCGAATACAAGGCCCGCGAGTTCGGCCTCGATCTGGGTGCCAATGGCTTCGACAGCCGCGAAATCGTCACACGCATAAAGGACCTCGAAGAACAGGGGTATCAGTTCGATGTCGCCGACGGATCGTTCAAAATCTTGGTTCAAAAATTCACCGAACAGTTCACGCCGCATTTTGAACTGGAATCATTCCGGGTCACTATCGAGAAGGACAAGGATCTGCCCTGCAGCGCTCATGCCACGATCAAGATTTCGGTGGACGGCCGCACGGAAATCACTGCGGCTGAAGGCCGTGGCCCTGTGAGTGCACTGGACAATGCCTTGCGCAAAGCGCTGGATCGATTCTTTCCGGATCTAGATGCCATGCGCCTGGTTGACTTCAAGGTCCGGGTGATCGACGGCCGAGACGGGACCGCGGCCAAGGTGCGGGTTTTTATTGAATCGCGCGACCATGAAGACATCTGGAGCACCATCGGTGTCTCCGAAGATATCATCGAAGCCAGCTGGCATGCGCTGGCCGACAGCTTTCACTACAAGCTTGCCAGAGAAATAGACCCGAAAGCCGAGGCGGCGGCGCCACGAGATGCCTCCGCCACAAGCAACGCGACAGCGCTATAAGATTCATAAATAGTGCTTTAGGAAGGATATCAACAATGAAAGCAGGTGCCCACGCCGCAGGACAGGCTCCCGTAGCCGTCTTGCGGCCCGCCCTCGCGCCATATTTTTTACTCCGATCCTGAAGACAATAGACTTTTTCGTGGGATTCGCCTGTCCGGCTTGCGGAGACCCTGTTGCATCAAGAGCAAGGAGGAAAAATATGAACGCTCAAGACCGAATCATTATTTTCGACACCACTTTAAGGGATGGCGAGCAATCGCCGGGTGCCAGCATGAACGCCGGCGAAAAGCTGCGGCTGGCGATTCAGCTGGAAAAGCTGGGGGTGGATGTTCTGGAAGCCGGTTTCCCGGCGGCCTCCGAAGGCGATTTGGAAGCGGTGGCATTGATCGCCGGCAAGCTGAAGAAAACCGAGGTGGCCGGTCTGGCCCGGACATCACGAAGCGATATCGATCGCGCCTGGCAGGCCGTTCGCCATGCCGCCAAACCCCGGATTCACACCTTTATCGCCACATCCGACATCCATCTCGAATACAAGCTGAAGATGTCGCGCGATGCAGTCCTCGAGCGGGCCGTCGACGCGGTCAAGTACGCGAAGTCGTTCACGGACAACGTCGAATTTTCGGCCGAGGACGGCTCCCGCAGTGACCGTGATTTCCTGTGCCGCGTTTTCGAAGCCGCCATTGCCGCCGGGGCCACCACCGTCAATCTCCCCGATACGGTCGGTTATGCCGTACCGGAAGAGTTCGCCGATCTGGTTCGGTACATCATCGGTCACACGCCCAACATCGGCCGGGCCGTGTTGAGCGTTCACTGCCACAACGACCTCGGACTGGCCACGGCCAACACGCTGGCGGCCATCCGTGCCGGTGCCAGGCAGGCTGAAGTGACCCTCAACGGTATCGGCGAACGGGCCGGCAACACGTCACTTGAGGAAGTGGTCATGGCCCTGCGCACCCGGCGCAATTTCCTGCCGGTCAAGACCGGCATAAGGACCGAATACATCTACCAGACGAGCCGCCTGGTAAGCATGATCACCGGCATCATCGTTCAGCCCAACAAAGCCATCGTGGGAGCCAACGCGTTCGCGCACGAAGCCGGAATTCACCAGGACGGCGTTTTGAAAAACCCCATGACCTATGAGATCATGCGACCCGAAACCATCGGTCTGAGCGCCAACAAACTGGTCCTGGGCAAGCACTCGGGCCGCCATGCACTGAGAGACCACTTGAAAGACCTGGGATACGACCTCTCGGATGAAGAGCTGGATCTGGTCTTCAAGAGATTCAAGGAACTCGCCGACAAGAAGAAGCACGTCGTCGACGAAGACCTGGAAGTGATCATCACCGAAGGCATTCTGCGCACCAAAGACATCTTACAGCTCTAATACCTCAACGTCACCTGCGGCACGAGGGTGCTGCCGATGGCCAGCGTAAACCTGGCCATCAACGGCCGCAGCGTCCAGGGTGCCGGATACGGCAACGGTCCCATCGATGCGGCTTTCAACACGATCGCCAAACTGACCGGTACCGAATCGGAGCTGTTGCGGTTCACCGTCGGCGCCCTGACCGGCGGCACGGACGCCCAAGGCGAGGTGACGGTCCGCTTGCGCGAAAACGGCCTGGTGTCCCTCGGCAAAGGCGCCGATCCGGACATCATCAATGCCAGCGCCAAGGCCTACATCAACGGTCTGAACCGG
>JAQAZR010000527.1:0-4809 GCA_032127235.1 Deltaproteobacteria bacterium | reverse complement strand
CCGCGATCCGGTGACCCTTAGGCCCCTGCTGATGGAAGCAATGGAATACTGTTACAAAGGTCGTACGGACCTGGTAACAGAGTCTAACACCCATTGGATACTGGACGGTCTCTTTTCGACTTATTTCGGGCACACCTCCGGCCTGCTGCGTGATCAGCAACTCGATCGCCTCTACCAAAACAAGCCCCTGATGGTTGAGGCCTCGATTGCATTTATCGTTATTTTTTTCAGCTTCTTAAACGATCACCGCTACTATGTTAAAGGAATCAGCTCATCGGGCATCACTGCCGGCTGACCGCCCCTAAGATCGGTATCGAGGCCCTTAGATTCGGATTCATCGCCTCACCGATTGCCCGCCCCCACAGCCACAGACCGACACTGTGCCATAACACCTGTTTGACAGATTCCAAATGATCGATATATTCTTCCGGAGTTACCGTTGCGCGTTCAGAAGAAAGCGGCCGCCACCATACGCTTCCGACACAAGTGTTTCCGGAAGACAACCAGGATAACCGATGAACATTTTCAAACGCTTCCAAAAACCGACCCTGTTGAGTTTGTCGAAAACCTGCGGCTGAGCGGCGAAAATCAGTCCGGTCGGGCTGAACGAACTGCTGAAAAAGTTGCCGGTTAATCGAGACCCCAATCTGCTGGTGGGCTACGAAACCAGCGATGATGCCGGGGTCTATCGTCTGACCGACGATATGGCGATCATCACCACGGCCGATTTTATTACACCCCCTGTCAACGATCCCTATGTTTTCGGCCAAATCGCGGCAGCCAATGCCCTCAGCGACGTTTACGCCATGGGCGGACGTCCGATTACCTGCCTGAACCTCGCCGGCTTTCCGTCAAAGAAGCTCGGTCTGGATGTCTTGAACCAAATCGTGGCCGGTGGTTTATCCAAAATAACTGAAGCCGGAGCGGTCTTGGCCGGTGGGCACACGACCGAGGACGAAGAGCCGAAATACGGCTTGGCGGTCACCGGCATCGTTCATCCCATGAGATTCTGGAGCAACGCCGGAGCCCGGCCTGGTGATGTTCTGGTGTTGACCAAATCGCTCGGCAGCGGTGTGCTCTTCAATGCCAACTTGAAAGGCTGGGTGTCGACTGCGGCGCTGACGGAATGCCTGTCGGTCATCACGCAATTGAACCGAACCGCTGCCGAAATAATGCAGGGTTTCGAGATCCATGCCGCCACGGACATAACCGGATTCGGTCTCTCCGGCCATGCCTTCGAAATGGCCCTGGGATCGCAGGTGCAACTGAGGCTCTCAATCGGCGCGCTGCCGATCATGAGAGAGGCGCTTGAAATGTACGAAAGGGGAATGAGCACCGGAGTGAATCTGCACAACCGCCGCTTGGTCGAGAACCACATCCGTTTTGAAAATGAGCTGCCGACATGGCATAGGGAAATCGTCTATGACCCTCAGACCAGCGGCGGTTTGATGGTGGCGGTGCCTGAACAGCAAGGCTGGGAACTGGTGACCACCCTGCTGCAGGCGGGAGTTGCTCCGGCAGCCGTAATCGGCAGGGTCGACCGACTGGAGGACGACACGTATCTGGTCTTCACCTGACATGGAGTGGATTCTTTTTTTTAATTCTGTTATACGAGCATCGCTCGTCGAATCAAAATTCGAGCTGACAGCCTCGACTCCTTGCAGCCGGATTACCGGTCCACTTGTGGTTGCAAACCGATGATGAAAAAAAAATCAACTCCTCCGCAGGCAGCATCAACGGAAAATCGGCTGCTCGCACCCCTGGTTCGGACCTTTGAACGCTTTCTGAAAATCAGGGGCCAGCCGCGAGAAATCGCGCTCGGTTTTGCGCTCGGACTTTTCGTGGGGATGACGCCCTTCATCGGCCTGCACACGGTCATGGCCGTGCCGCTCGCCGCGCTGCTCAAATGGAACAAAATCTCTGCAGCTGTCGCGGTGTGGTTTACCAATGCAGCCACCGCACCTTTTATATATAGTATCACCTACATAGTCGGTGCGCACATTGCCGGTATAAAAAAGGTTTTCAGCTGGAAGGATATCGAAAGCCTCTCGGCCGTATACCAGCTGATCCTGCACACACCGGAAATAATCTGGGCCATGGTCATTGGCGGTGTGATCCTGGGATTGCCGCTGGCCGTTGCCGGTTATTATTTGGCATTCTTCATCGTCGGCCGCTACCGGGAAAAAATAAGGGTCAGACGCAAGGAATCGAAGAAACGGGGGTCACGCAAGAGAAAACCACGCAAACGGTCGGTGCCGTCGACCATCACAAAAGTGCTCTCTACGGGAAAAACCAACCCGTCTTCCAATCAAGAACCACCCTGAAATTTATGCCGGAAGTGGTCTTCGCGTCATAAATGGGACGCTATTTTTGAGTGCGCCCTAAGTGGCCCTATTCGTAAATACGGTGGCATTCAATGATCGATGCATCCCGCCGCGCCGTGTTGCTCGGCGCTTGCATACGCTTGGTATGCCGGCTTATCGCGCCTTGCGCTGCGGGCGCCTCGGTCACCTCGGCACGTCATGACGAACAGGACCACTTAGTTTGGCACCGAACGACAGGGCCCTGTCGCGCAAATCTATTTTTGGAGCGCTTAAAACGGCCAGAAATATGGAATAAACAGCGTTCCCAGGACCAAGACGATCAGATTGAGCGGCATACCGAGTTTGAGGTAGTCACTGAAACGATACCCTCCGGGACTGTAAACCAGGAGATTGGTCTGGTAGCCGATCGGTGTAGCATAACAGGCACTGGCGCCGAAACAGACGCCAATGATGAACGCCTTGGGGTCGACGCCCAATGCCTCGGCGGATGAAATCGCGATCGGCAGCATCAAAATGGCCGTGGCGTTGTTACTCAGCAACTGTGTGCTGATGCTGGTGAGCAGAATCACACCGGCCAGCACCATCACCGGGTCGAAATCGGTAAAAAGCGATAAAAAGACTTCGGCATAGTGTTGGGACGCCCCGGTTTTCTCCATCGCCTTGCCCAGGGCGATGGTTCCGACGATCAACAGCAGAACGTTTGCCTGAAGGGTCCGATAAGCGTCGCGCAGCTGGAGGCAGCCGGTTGTGATCATGAGAAAAACGGCGGTCAGGGCGCAGACCATGATGTCCGCCAAACCTGCGGATGCGGTGATCACCAAACCGCTGAAGATCATAAAGGCCATGCGGGCTTTGCGCTTGTGGATAATTTCGTGATGCACATCCTCAACGATGATCAGGTCGGTTTCAGACCGCAGTTTTTCCAACTTGCTTTCCGGGCACCAGATGAGAAGGATGTCGCCGTTGCGCAGTCGAATGTCCTGGACGTTTTTTTCGGTGTAGTGCAGTCCGCTGCGCTGGATGGCAATGATGTGAACTTCCGGGTCGCGCTGGAGGCGGCTCTCGACCAGCCGCCCCCCCACCAGCGTCGATTGCGGCGGGATGATGAGTTCGATCACAATCGACGCGTTTTCTCCTGACCCTAAAACCATATCCTTCTCGGCCAGGGGCAGTTCGACTCCTTCCGCATGAAGGATGTCAACCAATTCATTGGCGGACCCTTTGACCAGCAGAAGGTCGTCCGGTGCTATGACAACCGCATCCCGGTCGGGGTAGTAGATGTGTGAGTAGCGAATCAGTTCGAGAACTTCCAGCGAAGGGTGTCGATCGGCAAAAGCCCGGTCGGCGGCTTGGCCGATCAGGGGGCTTTCGCGCGGTACGGAGAATTCAGCCAGATAACGCCGGCGGCCGCCTTCCTTCAGCTCGCACACCGGCGACCGATGGCTCGGCATCAGCAGCGGTGCGGCAAACAACAAAAAGACGATTCCCAGAATGGCGATCGGCACCCCTACCGGGGCCAGTTCGAACATGCCGAGCGCGCCATAACCCCGGGAGGCACTGTAATCGCTGACGATAATGTTGGTGGACGTCCCGATAAGGGTGCTGGTCCCGGCCAAAATCGACGCGTAGGACACCGGAATCAGAAACTTGGAAGGACTGAAACTGAGCTCACAGCTGAGGCTGAGAACAATCGGAATGAAGAGCACGACCACCGGGGTGTTGTTGATAAAAGCCGAGGAAACGCCGACGATCACCATAATCACCAGCATGGCCAATTTCGAATTGCCCCGTGACAGAGCGATCACCTTCTGCCCGATAAACCCGACCGCTCCTGTTTTGATCATACCCTGGCTGACCATGAACATTGCCGCTACGGTGATGACGGCCGGTGAGGCAAAGCCGGAGACCGCTTCGAGCGGTGTCAGGATCCCGGACAGGATCAGAGCGACCGTGATACCGATCGACGTCAAATCTACCGGCAACCTCTCCGTAATCAACAGGACCAGCGTGACAATCAGCAGTATGGTAACGATCCAAATCGACATCGACGAATCTCAGGCGCCGTACGGCCATTCGGCAACCGGTGCGCACCGGAAGGTTGGAAGTTCAGGTCATATTTTTTTGATCCGGTAGTCCCGCCGGCCCAGTCCCAGTTGCTGTGCATATTCCAGCTGGATCTTCCAATCGACTTTGGGATACAGCCCGGAAAATTTATCCTCACCCGCTTCCCGGTTGGTCTTCAGGCAACAGCCGGCCAGCGCCGGTTCCAGATTCACCAGATCAACCGACGCCTGATCGATGGCCACGGGATCCCGCGATGCCAGCACTCCGATATCTCTTACAATCGGTGCATCGTTGTGAGAATAACAGTCGCAGGCTGGCGAAACATCGGTGATAAAATTTAAAAACAACGCCTTATTCGCTTTGCCTTTTAAAACACCGAGGGTGTATTCAACCATGTTTTCCAGAAAGATCGGGATCGATT
>JAQAZR010000526.1:0-5039 GCA_032127235.1 Deltaproteobacteria bacterium | reverse complement strand
AATGGACCAGTGCCATAAGACATCATTTGACCAAGTAGCCCTGCTTGCCGCGCTGGGTCGGGGGTTTAGCAAGCGTTTCATTCGCCCAGCGAGACAGATCCAATGCGATTTCCCTCATTATGGCTGCAGTAACCCCTTCCTCCTCTTCAAGATTCCAATAGTCCACATAGTCGTCAGGATCTACAACAATCTTCTTAAGAAATTTCAGCACTCCGCGGAGCCAATCATCCTCGTTGCCATATCTGCCGCTCCGAGCGCCGAGATCTGCTTTCAAAGTATCGGAAACCTGGGCGGCCTGGGCGATAATTTCCCAAGCCATTTCAGACAGATCATCTGTGTCCATCGATGTCCTCATTACGATTGTTCCTACTTATCAGTACCTCTCGCCGTTTCTTTCCAGAGGTCGGCCAGATGTAAACGATCGGGCTGGCCGCGAAAATCGACGAGTAGGTGCCCACGACCACGCCGATCAACAGCGCCAGGGCGAAATCGCGCAGGAGGACCCCGCCGGTCAGCAACAGGGCCATGAGCACCAGTAAGACCGTGCCGGAGGTGATAATGGTGCGGCTGAGCACCTCGTTTATACTGCGGTTGATCACATCTTTCAAATCCTGCCGACCTTTTTTGTGCAAGTTTTCGCGAATGCGGTCGAAGACGACCACCGTGTCGGTCAGGGAGTAGCCGGCCAGCGTCAGCAGGGCCGTCACCACCAGCAGCGTGATCTCATCTTTTCCCTGCCGGACGATGACCGGTTCGGCCACCCCGAACTGATCGATCCGATTGCGAATATGTTTCGGCACAGGGGTGATGTTCCCAAAAAGGTCGTTTGTTTGATGGCGTTCAGGCCTGCGCGCAGAGGCCTTCCCATCGGTTCGGGTCGCCTGGTGCGCAGCAGACGATCTTCCCTTCTAATGCAGCAACAAGCGCGCCAAGTTTTTAACTATCGGATTATCTTTATTGTTTTAGGCTTTGGGCTGGGGGAGGGCGAAGAAAAAACGGAAGGGATAGTTCCAGTTTTCGTTTTCGAACAGGTCTTCGGTTTTCCGAGTCAATCTCCTGATATTCCGATGTTTGCAGGGGCGGACAGTGTTCCTGAAAGCGCTTCGGGACGAATGCGGGAGGTGGTGCGGTTTTTTTCATCACGAAGTTGTTTCCCAGTGACGGGGCAGAGAAACCGTCACCCGTGTCCAGGACCCCGGTTTGCTCTCGAAATTCACCGTCCCACCATGAAGCGCGATGATTCTCTTCACGATGGCAAGCCCCAGGCCGGAACCGCCGTAGCGAAGCGACCTGGATTCTTCGACCCGGTAAAACTGATCAAACACCTTGTGAATTTCAGCCTCGGCGACGCCCGGACCCGTGTTGGTTATCGTTATCGTCAAATCCATGCCGGATTGGTCGCCGATCACTTCGATCCGGCCACCATCCACATTATACTTGATGGCATTGTCCAGAATATTTGAAAACGCGCGGTTCAATTTTTCCGCGCTTCCTTTCACGATAAGTTCCTTGGGTAGACGTACATCTATATCAATATTGCGCGATTCAGCCAAAAAACGATAATCATCGATCAAAGACTCCAATATTCTGACCGCATCTATCGAGTCTTCTGATGCAGCGGCCTCGATTTCAAGCGATGACAGATCCAATAGACTCTTTACGAGACGCTCCATGCGCAGCACTTGCTCGGTCATTCTCGCAAGTCTTTCCGCCTGCAACCGGGACGGATTTTCGGCGGGGGCCGAGCGCATTTCATCCACTGATAGCCGCATCATGGTCAGCGGCGTTTTTAATTCGTGGGACGCATCGGCCAGCAGCCTCTTTTGCCGCAAGAAGGCATGCTGCAGGCGGTCAAAGACCTGATTGAGGGTTTGCGACAGCGCGTTGAATTCATCACGGTCACCGGTTACCGGTATGCGCCGGTCCAGATGCTTTTCGGTAATTTCCCGGGCCTGGTCGTTTATGATCCTGACGGGTCTCAGGATGAAACCGGCCACAAAATAGCTGGCCACCATCAGCAGAAGCGTTGAAAAAACGAGGCCGCTCGCAACTCCGACGACGATGTCCCATAGCTCTTCCTTTATTTCTTCGACGGGGCGACCGGCGCTGACGAGAAACGTCCTTCCATCAAGTGAAATTTTGGATTTTTTCACCCGAAAAGTAACCTCGTTTCGCCGATCCTGCCCCAAATCGATTTTTTTCCGAGGGATGATAAGGCTTACAGAGGTACTGGAGCCTGGAGTCAGATCCGGGATTTCGATCAGCTGGGCCAAACGCGACTGGTAAATCGACTGGCCGGTATCCCGATCAGCAATTTTCAACCAATACCGTTCATCGCCGATAAACAAAGGCGCATCCGGAGTTCTGTTCTTATCAGTTTCGGATAAAATACGAACAGCCCGCTGGGCGGTGGATTCCAGTTCAGAATCGATAATCCGTAACGGTTGTTCCATCATCTCCCACAATATGATGCCGGAGAATATCAAACTGGCCACAAATCCGGCTGCAGTGATCAAGAGGGAAATTTTCTGTCGAACGGTCATTCGGCTTCATCCTTGATAATATACCCGACACCGCGAATGGTCCGGATGATGGTGCCGTGGCCAGGGTCTCCAATCTTTCGCCGCAGGTTTTTGATGTGAACATCCATGAAATTGGACATGCTGAAAGGGTCGAAGGCATCTCCCCAAACGTGCTCGGCCAGGCTGAAACGCGATACGGCCCGGTTCTTGTTGTAGAAGAGAAATTCCAGTATGGAGAATTCCCTGGCCGTCAGTTCCACGGAGTTGCCTCCCTTGGTCACTTCACGGCTGACGGTATCGAGCCGCAGATCCTTGACCTGCAGCACCGATTCCGTCTGTCCCCCGGACCGCCTGAACAAGGCGCGGATGCGCGCCAACAGCTCGTCCAGTGAAAACGGTTTGGCCAGATAGTCGTCTGCGCCCAGATCGAGCCCCTTGATCTTGTCGCCGATTTCTCTCCTGGCGGTCAGCATGAGAACAGGCGTGGTCATGCCCGCCTGTCGAATTTCCCGCAGGACGGATAACCCGTCTCGTTTTGGCAACATGATATCCAGAATGATCAGATCATAAGGGGTCTCAAACAGCTTATCCAAAGCCTCTTGCCCGTCCAAAGCGGTTTCAACCATGTAGCGCTGGCCTTCAAGTGCGCGCTCGAGTTGACCCAACAAGGTCTTCTCGTCATCGACAACGAGTATTCTCATTTCATCAACTTTATACTCCATTGTTTGGATTGGCCGCTTTAACCTATTGGGTGAAAGATGGAAATCGACTCAATTGACTCGTAACGCGATTGTTAGAGACCAGTTATGGCACTTTAGTACGAACCGTTAATCCCGCCTGAGCGAGAAACCGCTCAACATAGGTTACATTCACTTCTGCTCGGTTTGGTTTTTTCCCGGACCGTCATCGACCAGAAGGCTTTTAGTCACGGCTTTGCTGTTTCCCATAGCAACAATACCCTGCCCGACCAGTGCACCCCGTCTTGGTCTCGGCTGACTTGAAAGTCGCTGTTTTTCCGATTGACCAGCTTCACAGCGAATCGATCGCGGAAATCCTGTTCGAGTGCGGCCAGGGAGCTGTCATAATCGCCCGTGTCTCTTGCCAGGAAGATCAGGCCGGCCATGGGACGTTTACTTTGAACCTCTATCGTTCCTACGAGAAGGCGTGCTTCGTTTGCCAGGATCTTCACATCAGTGGGCCACATGCGCAAAACCCACAGCTGGTTGCCGGCCATACGGACGAGACGCAGGCGATCGATCCGCCCATCATGGAGACGCGGCAAAACAGGCAGCTTTTCAATCGGGGTGTCCGGGGAAAGCATTTCAAGGAAACTCTTCAAGCTCAACGACTGCGGGCGTTGCCATCCTCTGTTTAAAAGATATTGGGCCAGCTCTTCGGATGCTCCGGCCCACTGGATAGTAAGGGGTTGTTCCCGTTCGCCCGCCATGTCAATCCGCCAGGCCGGAAGGTCGCGCCAGCCATCGGCCAGCCATGTCGCGAGCGGCATGGTTTGTAGATCGTATCGGGGAGAGTAGAACGCCAGGTCCTTTTCGTGGTGCCTGCTCTCGTGCCAACAGCTGGCAACCACAATGACGAGTACAGTGACAAACCCCAGCAAGCGCCGGGGCAGGCCTTCATCGGGGTTTTTCAGGTAAGCGATTCCAAGCAGCGCAACCCAGCTTGCGCCTACGAAAAATCCGCCCAGGACATCGGAAAGCCAGTGAGCGCCCAGGTAAAGGCGGGAGATCGCGATAATAAAGGAGATCAGAAAGACGCTGACAAATAATCCCCAGCGCAATGTGCCCGAAAGGCCCCTGGCGATTAATATGGCGAGAAATCCATAAAGGATGACACTCATGGTCGCGTGGCCGCTGGGAAATCCATAGGCCGAGGCCCCATGGTAAAGGGGCATGGGCCGAGGCAAATGGAGGGTCCATTTGAGCAATTGAACCCCCAAGAGGCCACCAAGCAGAGTTAATGCCCAAAAGCCTGCGGCACGGTAGCAACGTTTGCCAAGAAGTACGAGCAGAACAGCGCCGGACAAGCAAATATTGACAAACGAATCGCCGAGTTCTGTTATGGCTACGAAGATGCGGTCCGACCAGGAGTTTCGAAGAGACTGTAAAAAGTGGTAGACGGCCTGATCAGCCAGAACCAGTGGGTCTTTGGCCAGAACATCCTGCATCACGCCCAAGAAACCCCATCCGGCCAAAAAAAGCGTCAGGGCGAGAAATCCAAGAAACAGTTCCTCCCCCTGTTGGCGAAGAAAGAAATAAGAGAGAAAGCGTTTTACGGGAAGCATTGTCCAATGGGCAGACGTGTCCGCAGCGAGCCAGTCTTTCAATGCCGCAAGCCAGATCGGGCCGCGATGGCCCACCAGCAATACCAGCTTGCGGCCAAGCCAGACGAAAACCCAGGAGGTGGCCAGGATAAGAAAGATGAGCACGGCCAGGCGCGTGCTGACCGCTCCGGCTACTGCCAGCGAAGTGCCGAAAAAGACTCCCGGCAGGATGTAGA
>JAQAZR010000525.1:0-6112 GCA_032127235.1 Deltaproteobacteria bacterium | reverse complement strand
TGGACTGGAAAATGCTCCGCAAAGACAAATCGGAATGCTTTGTCCAGGCCCTGGTTTCGCTCATTCGCAACCCCGCCGGTGAGCCGATCGGTTTTCGCGGTCTCGCACGGGATGTGACCGGACAAATCCTCGCGGAAAAAGAACGCATGGTGCTGGAAGCCCGGCTTCAGCAAGCCGAAAAAATGAAGGCTATCGGCACGCTGGCCGGTGGCGTCGCCCATGATTTGAATAATGTTTTATCGGGCATCGTCAGTTATCCGGAGCTGCTGCTGATGGATCTACCCGAGGACAGTCCCCTCAGAAAGCCGATTCTCACGATTCAAAAATCGGGCGAGAAGGCTTCGGCCATCGTTCAGGACCTCCTGACGCTAGCCCGGCGCGGTGTCGCCGTCTCGCAGGTCATCAACCTCAATCAGGTCGTCGGCGACTATCTGAAAAGCGCTGAGTACGCAAAAATGCGGGCCATGTATTCCGAAGTCGACATCAAGGTTGAAACCGCACCGAATCTGTTGAACATGATCGGTTCACCGGTCCATATTTCCAAATCGCTGATGAACATCGTTAACAATGCAGCCGAAGCCATGCCCGCCGGCGGAGAAATACGGATCAAGACCGAAAATCGATATGCCGACCGTCCGGTCAAAGGATACGATGCCATCGCCGCAGGAGAATACGTCGTCCTGTCGGTATCCGACGATGGCATCGGGATCTCCGCCGCCGACATCGAGCGGATCTTTGAGCCGTTCTACACTAAAAAGGTTATGGGTCGCAGCGGATCCGGTCTGGGGATGGCCGTGGTCTGGGGCACCGTTAAAGATCACAAGGGCTATATCGATGTCAAAAGCCGTCCGAAGAGAGGCACCACTTTCACTCTCTTTTTTCCGGTGACACGCAAGGCCCTCTCTCGCAAGAATGCGCCGTTTCCCCGTGAAAAATACATGGGCCGTAACGAATCGATTCTCATTGTCGACGATGTAGCCGAACAGCGTGAAATCGCCTCTGAATTGTTAAAAAAACTCGGCTACACGGTTACTTCCGTCCCCAGTGGCGAGGCTGCAGTGGACTATCTTAAAACAGCCCGGGTGGACTTGGTTATTCTCGACATGATCATGGAGCCCGGCATGGACGGTCTCGAAACCTATCGCAAGATTCTGGCCTTGAACCCCGGCCAGAAGGCCATCATCGCCAGCGGATTCTCCGAAACCGGTTTGGTAAGGGAAGTGCAGCGCCTCGGCGCCGGTGTCTACGTAAAAAAACCGTATACGACCGAAGAAATCGGCGTTGCGGTGCACCGGGTGCTTAACTCGGCAGCTGATTCGGTTCCGAGAACAATTCCTTTGGCGGGTTAAAGTACCCGTGGCGCAGCCGGGGAAAGCCGACCCGAACCTCATCGAACACGGCTTTCATCCCCAGTGGGGTTCCATGCGTTAGAATCTTTGTCATCATCTCCCAATACCTCAACGGATCGAAGTTCAGATTTCGCCACTGGATCATCTGAACGGGGTGCTGGTGCAGAAAGTGAGTGAGAGCTGCGACCTCTTCCGGCGTATCCGTAAAACCGGTCAGATTCAAGTAGTTGAGCGCCACATGGACTCCCCGCCGCAGCGCCAGATCGATCCCAGCGACCACATCGGAAAAGCGGTATCCGCCGGGTCGAAAATAAGCATTATAGCAGTCTTCCCTGACGCTGTTGAGACTGATCCGAATGCTGTCGAGGCCGGCATCCATCAAAAGCTGCAACGCAGCGGGGCGACTGCCGTTGGTGTTCACGTTGATCGTTCCCCGGTCGGTCGCGGCGCGGATCGATCGGATGGCCGGAGCGATGACGTCGACCGCCAGAAGGGGTTCGCCCTCGCACCCTTGACCGAAGCTGACCACCCCACGTTTTACTTGGCTTAGGTGCGCAAGCGCAACCGCCGTAATTTCCTTCGACGTCGGGGTAAAGTCGATTCGGTTCTGGCTGTGGGGAATACCGCTGCCCTTCTGATGTGAAAGGCAGCCGCGGCACCGGGCATTGCAATGTTGCGACGTCGGAAGCGGGGCTTCGCAGCGCCCGAGGAAAAAATTTTTGGCCGCCGGACAACCATAGACAAGAGCGCAGGTCTCCAGGTGTTCCCGCAATCGGTTGCCAGGCATTTGCCGGCGTTTGGTCCGAACGCCGGCCTTGACGGCATCGGGGGGCATGAGCCGCAGATCCTGCCGTCTCTCACGATCCACCCGGAAAACCGCCGAACGGTATCCGCCGCGATGCCACCCCACAGCGCCGTAAGAAAAAAGCGGCAGATGACCGGCGTTATCTCTTTCAGCGTAGGCACTGATCCAGCGGACGACATAGCCGGGGGAATTGAAAGCCGCCACCGGAAAAACCGGTGCCCCGCGGTGGTAGGGATCCGTTGCCACCTTCTCGAATCGGCCGCTGCGGAGATTAAAGAAGATCGGGAGCCGGTCAGGCAGGAACAGCAATTCACCGCCGAAGGGCAGATCGACCGTGTTTTCCGGCTCGAGCGGCACCAATTGATTTCCCGCCATACCGGCAGCGGCATAGCCTTCGAGTTCATAAATCTCCCCCTGCCGGTTGGCCACGAGGGCCGTCAGAAAACGGGTCTTTTTTCTCAAGAAACTCTCCCTTGTCGGTTATGCCGGGTTGCCATTTAGAGAAAAACAGTCATAGCCCTGGCCACCACGGTGCATAAAAATGACGCGCCGGAGCCCGGATGAGCGGTTGAGAACAGTGGCTGACTGTCTGATTTCGTGTTAAAGCATTAACCGAAGACATAGCGCCAAAACCACACTGACACGCCGGCCCGTGGTAAAGATAAACAGATTATCTCGTCAGGGTGTGGTGTGCAAGATGTCCCAGCTCAGGAAAGATGAGGGCATTCCATGCGAGCCGGCAGGCATTCAGGCTGCCCGGCAGACAAAAAACAACCGTGCTTCCGATGACTCCCGCTGTTGCCCGCGAGAGCATGGCGGCTGATCCGATCTCATTGTGGCTGAGAAAAGCGAAAAGCGGTGTAAAAGCCGTCAATTCTTTTTGTAGCATCGGGTGCACGGCTTCAATGGTCACGTCCTCGGGCGTGATGCCCGTGCCGCCGGTCAATACCAGCACCTGAGGATGATGCTCCCGAATCACGGCAGACACCGTTTCGGCTATACGGACCGCATCATCGGGAACAATTCGTCGGCAGACCACTGTGTGCCCTGCATTCAAAGCCTGGCCCTCGATCCACTTGCCGCTTTCATCGGTTTCGAGGCTCCTTGTCGTGGAAACCGACAAGATGCCGATGGTGACCGACCACGGTGCATTTTTTTTGTGTGCGTGTGTACTCATGTTTTCCTTTTGATCTTTACACCCATCAGGAGTGCTTTTTCAAGATTTTCCTGAAGCAAGGGGCATATAGGCTTCCAGTTAATGATTTTGGATAGGCAGAGCGAGGAAGTCGTATAAGTCATACATCGACGAGCGATAACGCAGTCCAAAATCATTATCTGGAAGCCTATAGAATCGCATCGGGAAGCAGCCCCATCGCTCAGACGTTCTCGGTGGTCGTAGGAATTCTATAAAGAACCAAATTGTCTTGATTTAACATGCCATTTTTACTAATTTGATCGATAGAATGAAAATCTCTTGCAGCGGCATCATTCTGGCCGGTGGGCTCAACACCCGCTTCTCCGGCAAAGAAAAGGCGTTTCTGACCGTCAACGGCGAGCGCATCGTCGATCGACTCTACCGGATTTTTCGGGAAACGTTCGCAGAAATTATAGTGGTCACCAACGATCCGATCAAATATTTGGATTTAGACGCCCACATCGTAACCGATCTCTTTCCGGTGCGGAGCTCATTGACCGGAATCCATGCCGGTCTTTTTTATTGCCGGACACCCTATGCGTTTTTCGCGGCGTGCGACATTCCGTATTTGAAAAAAGAGGTGGTGGAGGCCGTCTCCGGTGCCATTACGCCTGATATCGACGCTGTGATTCCGGAAACGGCGGCCGGATTCGAACCCCTTTGTGCCGCTTATTCGACACGCTGCCTGGAAAACGTGCGGCGACACTTGACTAAAAACAGACTCAAAATTCAGCTCTTCTTAAAAAAGATGCGTGTCAGAACTATTTCGGAAGAGCGTCTGCGCCGGCTCGACCCACAGCTGATATCGTTTTTCAACATCAACTCTCCGGCAGACTTGGCCCGGGCCGAAGCACTGCATGGTGCGGAATTGGAGCGGGACCGCTGAATCGTCTCCCAACTTAAATTTTAAGGGATGCCATGGACAGCCAACATCTCATCGACACGGTTAAAAAACATCCCGAATTCGGTCGGGTCGGCATGATTCTGTGCCACAACGGAATCGTGCGGGCCACCTCCCGCGACGGGCGGCGGGTCAAGGGCCTTGAGGTGAGCGTCGATCACGATCGGCTGAATCGCATCATCGCCGAAGGTCTCCGAAGACCCGGCATTGTTGCAGTTGAGGTCAGCATTGCCGAAAACCGGTATCTGCCGGTGGGTGAAGATGTGATGGTTCTGGTGGTTGCCGGCGATGTGCGCGAAAACGTTCTTTCCGCACTGCAATCGGTGCTCGACGCCATCAAAAAAACGGCAACCCGAAAAATCGAACACTTTGAGTAGGGGGGACCACGCATGACGGTATTCACCCATATGGACACCGAGGGAAGGGTACGCATGGTCGATGTCACCGCCAAAGAGGCGACCGATCGGATGGCCATCGCAAGGGGCACAATCGCCATGCAACCCGATACCCTGGAGAAAATTCTGGCGGGCGCCATGACAAAGGGCAATGTTCTCGAAACGGCGCGTATCGCCGGCGTGATGGCCGCCAAAAAAACGTCCGACCTCATTCCGATGTGTCATCCGCTGCCCTTGACCCATGTGCGGATCGATTTTTTTCCGGATCGGGCGGCCCGTTTGATTCGAATCGAAGCCGGCGCGCGCCTTGTGGGCCGCACCGGTGTCGAAATGGAAGCCCTGACCGCCGTGACCGTAGCGGCCTTGACAATTTACGACATGTGTAAATCCCATGACCGCGAGATGACCATAACCGATGTGCGTCTGGTTGAAAAATCCGGCGGTAAAAGCGGCCATTACGTGCGTGGGGAGTAAAGCGCGAATGAAGGCAGTGCACAAATGATCGGCAATTTGATGCGAACCGGCCGACCCGGGTGCTCCGATGCGCGCGGGTCGGCGTTACAGCCGTCTCGGGCGGCCTTTTTGACGCTGCCTCTATTGTTGGGGCTGTTCCTTCTGGCCGGCTGGACCGGCGGTTGCGCGGTCCCCAAAGAGCATGCCGTCTTTGAGATCTCTTCTGCAAGGTACCCCAATTTCACGGACGACATGCGTTTCGACGGGCTGGAGCAGGCCATCCAACAAAGCCTGACCTATTTGCAACGCGTGCCGTCGGACAAAGAATTCCGATTCGGCGAGGACATCTATTCTGCCGCGGACTTGGCGCGGTCGATGGAGTCGTTTCTGGCCTTTGTCCAAACCCGTCCATCTGACGACGAACTGGGACGATTCATCCGGGACCACTATCGGGTGTATCGATCTGCCGGCAACGGTCCCGAAAAGGACGTCCTTTTTACCGGCTACTATGAACCCTTACTGAGCGCCCGGCGGCAGCCCGATAATACTCACCGGGTGCCGATCCTAGGGCGCCCGGATGACATGGTGACCATCGATCTCGCGGCTTTTTCAGAGAAATACACCGGTGAAAAACTCACCGGTCGTCTGACCGGCCAAACCGTCGTCCCTTATTATGAGCGCAAAGACATCGAAGAACTAGGCGTTCTGACGGGCAAGGCACCCGTGCTGGCGTGGCTCGAAAACCCTGTAGACCTGTTTTTTCTTCAGATTCAGGGCTCCGGACGCGTCTTGCTGGAGAGCGGCGAAACGATCAACCTTCACTACGATTCATCCAACGGCCGGCCGTATCGAAGTATCGGCCGACTCCTGGTCGACGAAGGCAAAATTCCGCTCTCGGAAATGTCAATGCAGCGCATACGCTCCTTCCTGGCAGCTCACCCGGAGGAGACCCGCAGTATCCTTAACTACAATCCCAGTTACGTTTTTTTTCGGGTTGAAAAAGACGGGCCGCTG
>JAQAZR010000524.1:0-5891 GCA_032127235.1 Deltaproteobacteria bacterium | reverse complement strand
GTCAACATCCTCATCCTGACCGGTTCACCGATTGCGGGCCGGTTTTCTTTTCCGGAGCAGATCGATTTCGTACGCATCCCGGGAATGATCAAAAAGACCAATGAGGAATACCTGCCGCTTTCAATCAAAATCAACGCTCAGCACGCCCTGAACATCCGCAAAAACATCATCACCGCAACCGCGAAGACCTTTCAGCCGCATCTCTTCATTGTCGACAAGGAACCGCTGGGATTGAAGAAAGAGGTGCTGCCAACGTTGCAGTGGCTTCGGCGCTGCCAGCCCAACACCCAGACGATTCTCGGCTTGCGTGACATCATGGACGACCGTCATAGCGTCCGGCAGGACTGGAATAAAAAGGGCATCTACGACATTCTCGACACGCTTTACAGTGAGATCTGGGTCTATGGGAACCGGGAATTCTATGATCCGATCGAAGAGTATGCCATACCGGAGTGCGTCAGCCGCAAAATGGTGTTTACCGGTTATATTCCCCGCAAGATGCCGGCGGAAAGTCAGATCCAGAAAGCCCGCAAGGAGCAGGGTCTGCAAAACGGCGAAAAACTGATCGTGGTGACAACCGGCGGCGGCGGAGACGGGTACTGCGTCATGGACGCCTATCTGTCCATGCTGGAGAGAGAATCCCGGCCGTTACCCATTAAAACCGTCCTGATCACAGGACCGTTTATGCCGAAGCAGGACCGTAAAAAGGTTTTCAAGCGCGCCCGCAAACTCGGTGTGCGGACCTACCACTTTTACCGGAACATGGAGAAGCTGCTGGCGGCGGCGGACCTGGTTGTCAGCATGGGTGGCTACAACACGATCTGTGAGCTTCTTTCCCTGAAAACTTTGCCGTTGATCGTTCCACGGGACACCCCGCGCAAGGAGCAGTTGATCCGGGCCAAGATATTTCACCGCAACCACCTTATCGACTACATTCCATGGCATCAATGCGGGGCCGAGCGCATGCGCGAAAAAATTTTTACCCTGCTCGAGAGCCCGGCCGCCATCACCGGTGCGATATCCCGTTTTCAGATGACGGGCATCAGCACCATGCAGGGGCGCCTGCATGCCTTCAGGGGGTTGGAGCCGAACAACACCTGCAACCAGGCACTCCAGCCGGTGACCGGAAAACGGGTGAAAGACAGCCGGCTGGCAGTCGCTGTCCGCAAGGCGATTTAGCTTGTTTCCGTCCATAAATGGCCCTTTTCCGCGGCCGATTTTAAAAAGGGGTGCCCTGCTCCCCTTTTTTTGTTTGATGACTGAGCGGGGCCGAAGGATGGCTATTGATCTTCAGGCGGGGCAGTGACCGCCGACATCCGTTAGCGGCAAGAGGAGGACCTCCGATCGTGACGGGCAGAGAGCGACCGGTTCTGGGGATGGTGCTGAAGGGCTACCCGCGGATTTCGGAAACCTTTATTTCAAACGAAATCCTGCTCCTGGAGCAGCTCGGTTTTACCGTTCATATTTTCTCGATGCGCGCGCCGCGGGAGAATTTTTCCCATCAAAGCATCCGGCAAATACGGGCCCGGGCCGACTACCTGCCCGAAACGCTCCTGATTCCCCTGCCCCGTTTTCTGTACCACAACCTCTTGCTGGTCCGCCAAAATCCCCGCATTTACCTAAAAACGCTGAAGACTGCCCTGCGGCGGTTCAGAAGGACGCGTCGACCGGCGACCTTCAAACATTTTCTACAGGCCGGCTATCTGGTCCAGCGCCTTCTGCCCGGCAGCGGGGTTTGCCATTTGCATGCCCATTTTGCGCACTCGCCGGCTTCGGTGGCACTTTTTTCCGCCCAGCTCAGCGGACTGGACTTCAGCTTTACCGCTCATGCCAAGGATATTTACACCTCGGATCCGGCGCAACTGCGCGAGAAACTCGCCCTGGCGAAATTCGTCGTGACCTGCACCGAATACAACCGCCGGCACCTCAAAAACCTTGCCGATGGAGACGGCGCCCCAATATACCGCGTCTATCACGGAATCGACACCGGCCTGTTTTCCCGGCCTTCGGGCATGCGATCGTCCGCCGCGCCATATCGTCTACTGACCGTCGCCCGCATGACCGCCAAAAAGGGGTTGAAGACCGTCTACCGGTCCGTTCGATGGCTTTGCGACAACGGTTATGATGTCCGTCACACCTTGATCGGCGACGGTGAGGATCGGGGAAAAACGCTGAAGCTCATCGATAGCCTCGCGCTCACCGATGTCGCCCACTGGTGCGGCACTCAGCCCCATGAGGTGGTTCTCGACCACTACCGTCAGGCCGACGTCTTCGTGTTGGGCTGCGAAGTGGCGGCCAACGGCGACCGGGACGGCATCCCCAATGTTCTGTTGGAGAGCATGGCCATGGGCGTGCCGGTGGTCGCGACAACGGTTTCAGCCATTCCTGAGCTGGTGCAGGATGGCGAAACCGGCTTGCTGGTGCCGCCGGGAGATCCTGAAAAACTTGCCCGAGCAGTGGTGCGGCTGCTGACAGAAAACCGCCTGCGGGAAGAGATCATACGCAAAGCCCGCGCGCTGGTTCTGAAAGACTTTTACAATAAAGACCACATCTGCCGTCTGGCAGAGATATACCGGCGGGAGGTACCGGGGCTCGATGTTTAGTGGTTAGTGTTTGGTGTTTGGTATTTTGTGTTTTTGGTTGGGTATGATAATTCTAAATTTTGTGTCAATGATTCTAAAAAAACGGCTTCACATATCCTCAATTAAAGATCACATTTGTGACTATAAATAGGATTATTCCACAAAAATTCTATTCTTAGAAACGCCGAATTCGAATCCATGCTTTCAGCTCACCAAACACCAAAAAACAAACAGCAAACACTCAACATCATTTTTTATGCACCGTTCAAACCGTTGGGGCACGACCAGCCTTCCGGGGATCTCGTTATCGGCACCGGCCTTTATGACTATCTGGCCGCCAGAGGACACCGACTGCGGGTGGCCACCGCGTTGCGGACGCGCTGGATTTTCTGGAAGCCGTGGTTGATGCCACGCGTGCTGGCCGAGCGCCGACGGCTTTCGCGGCGCCTGTCCGCCGATGCGCCGGATCTCTGGTTGACCTACCACGCCTATTACAAAGGGCCGGACGTTATCGGTCCTTACGTTACCGCCCGTACGGGTGTTCCCTATGTCATTTTTCAGGGGGCCTATGCGACCAAACGCCGGCGCGACCTCAGGACCCTTCCGGGATTTTTGTTGAACCGGCGCGCCTTGCGGGCCGCCCGGCACGTGTTTGTCAACAAGCAGGTCGATTTCATCAATCTCAAACGGCTGCTACCGCCTGAGCGGGTGACGTATGCGCTGCCCGGCATCTTCCCGCAGGACTTTCGTTTTTCCGAGACGGCGCGCAGGGACCTTCGGCGGCAGTGGCGGGTCAATGACACGCCGGTCGTTCTGACCGCGGCGATGTTTCGGCCCGGTGTCAAGTTTCAGGGGCTGGTCGGTGTCATGAGGGCTTGCGGCCGCCTAATGCGGAACGGTCTTGAAATTCGGCTGGTTGTCGTCGGCGACGGCAGGCAGAAAACGGCTCTCACACACCTGGCGCAAACCGAGCTTCCGGGCAAGGTTCTTTTTGTCGGGAAAGTGCAGCGAACCGAAATGTATCGCTATTACAGTGCCGGTGACCTGTTTGTTTTTCCCGGAATCGGGGAGTCGTTGGGAATGGTTTTTCTCGAAGCCCAGTCCTGCGGGCTGCCGGTGGTGGCAGTTGCCAATGCCGGTGTTCCGGAAGTTGTCGAGGACGGGAAAACCGGTCTGCTGGCTCCTCTCGATGATCCGGATGTTTTTTTACGGGCCGTGGAGGATCTTCTGGTCGATGCCGGCCGCCGGCGCAGCATGGGCCGCGCCGCCCAGGCTTACATCCGGCGCAAACACGACTTGTCGAAAAACTATGCCGGGGTCGAAAGGGTGCTCAGCCGGATTGCCGGTTCCGGGCGGGCGGCACGGCGAAACCGCGAGCGGTCGGGACGATGACAAATGACGAAAAAACAACCCGTTTCGGCCTTATACGGCACGCCGAAACCGTCTGGAACCGCGAAAAACGCATTCAAGGGCAGCTGGATTCCCGTCTGACGGCAGCAGGCAGACGCCAGGCGGAAACTTGGGGTCATCTGCTCAAGACCTGCAATTGGGACAAGTGTATCTGCAGTGATCTTGCCCGGGCGCGAGCGACCGCTGCCATTGTGAATCGATTTTGTAAAGTTCCCGTCACCTGCGAAGCCGGCCTGCGGGAACAGAACTGGGGCCGATGGTCGGGTCGCGCTATCGCCCAACTCAAGCAGGAAGTCCCAGATCTGCTGACCCGTCTGACGATGCGAGGATGGCAATTCCGCCCGCCCGGCGGCGAGGACCGCGACAGCGTTTGGGAAAGGGGGCAGCGCGTGCTCAAGGCAGCCGCCGGAAGGTGGCCGGGCGCCACCATTCTCGTCGTCACGCACGAGGGCCTGATTAAATGCCTGATATATCGGCTCCTGCAGCGGCGGTTTCTGCCGACCGAACCCCGTATTCTGAAGCCCGCCCACCTTCACTGGTTGGTTTGCAGCCGAGGACATATAGAGATCGAAAAAATAAATGCGATGGCTCTCGATGGTTCCGATTCAGGCGGTTTAGTTATCGGGAAGTTTAATATTGAAGCGATATAGGTTCACAGGTTCACCGTTCCCGGTTCAGGGTTGAAGGATTGAAGTCCTTCTTTGAACGCTGAACCCTGAACCTGAAACCATTCAGTTTGGTTAACGACATTGAATTGTAACGGCTCAACACCATGAAAATTATCCTCTACTGTCAGCATATCTGGGGCGTGGGCCACTATTTCAGAAGCCTGGAAATCTGCAAGGCGTTGATCGGACATGACATTCTCATGGTTACCGGTGGCGCCGAGGTGGACACTCCGCTGCCGGTCCACGTGCGGACGTTTCGCCTGCCGGCTCTGATGACGGATCGCAATTACAGCGGTCTTTTTCCGACCGACAAGGGCCAAACGCTCGAAGCGGTCAAGTCCGAGCGCAGAAGGCTTCTCTTCGAACTGTTTGAACGGGAAGCGCCGGATGCGTTTATTGTCGAACTCTACCCTTTTGGCCGCAGAGCCTTCCGCTTCGAGCTCGATCCGGTCCTGGACGGCATTCGTACCGGAAAACTTAATCGGAGCCTGGTCGCTTGCAGTCTGAGGGATATCTTGGTTGAGAAAAAAGACCCGGCGGTTTACGAGAAACGGGTTGTCG
Organism: Deltaproteobacteria bacterium; assembly: GCA_032127235.1. Classification (GTDB taxonomy): domain Bacteria; phylum Desulfobacterota; class Desulfobacteria; order Desulfobacterales; family SG8-13; genus JARFQH01. The sequence goes on along the minus strand of JAQAZR010000524.1, from coordinate 670 downwards.
ACATCCTCAACTGTCGGTTCGACGTCCTGCTGGTGCACGCCGATCCCGCCCTGATCACTCTCGACCGCACGTTCTCCCGCCTCGTCGATCTCACCATCCCCGTCGTTTATACCGGATTCATCACGCCCAAGCCAATTGCCGCTGCCCGGCGCCGGCTTCGCAGCCGCCTCGGTATCGGCGAGGACACGAGGCTGTTGGTGGCCAGCGCCGGTGGCGGCCAGGCTGGAATCGTGCTCCTGCAGCCGCTGCTGGAGAGTTTAACCTTCCTCGAACCCGACCGTCCCTTTATGCTTTACGTCTTCACCGGTCCCTACATGCCGTCGGATGAATTTACGCTGCTTCAAGGGCGGGCGAACATCCGCGTCAAAGTCGAGCGCTTTACCCCCGATTTCCTCTCGTTTCTGGCCGCCGCCGATCTGTCGATCAGTATGGGCGGCTACAACACCTGCATGAACATTCTGGCCAGCAGAGTCACGGCTCTCGTGTGGCCTTATCCGGGAGACCGCGAGCAGGGGCTTCGCGCAAAACGGATGGAGGCGATCGGGGCGATCACCGTTTTACAGGAAAAAGACCTGCAGCCCGAACGCTTGGCGACCATCATTCGCAGCCGTATGATCGTCGCTAAACCAGTCCCCTATTCGATCAATCTCGACGGTGCCGCCCGCACGGC
>JAQAZR010000523.1:0-3396 GCA_032127235.1 Deltaproteobacteria bacterium | reverse complement strand
CTGCACCGGCGGCAATACCAAAGAATATGCCGAGTACTATGCCGGCCGTCCCAACGAATATGGCGCTTACATGGACCTGTTCAACGCAATGGTCGACAGCATCCTCACCTGCAAGAAACCGACCATCTGCCGGGTCAACGGCATGCGTGTGGCGGGTGGACAGGAAATCGGCATGGCCTGCGACACCACCCTGGCCAGTGACCTTGCCATTTTCGGTCAGGCCGGTCCGCGTCACGGTTCCGCGCCGGACGGCGGCAGCAGTGACTTTCTGCCCTGGATGCTGCCCATGGAACTGGCCATGTGGAATTGCGTTTCCTGCGAAATGTGGAGCGCCTACAAGATGCAGCGTCTGGGCCTGGTCTCCAAGTGCATACCGGTCATCAAACAGGACGACGACTGGCTTCGCAACCCGGCCGTGATCACCGAAGCGTATGTGGCGGATGGTGAAATCGTTTACGGCGAATTCAAGACCGGCGAAGAGGCCCGCAAAGCCCGCGATGTCGTTAAAAACGCCCGAACCGACTTCGAACGGCTGGATGCCGAAGTCGACAAAATCCTGTGGACGTACACCAACCTCTTTCCCGGCTGCCTGATCAAGAGCGTCGAAGGCATCCGCCTGAAAAAGAAATTCTTCTGGGACCAAGCCAAGGTCATCAACCGCCATTGGCTGGCGGCCAACATGAGCGGTGAAGCCTATCTGGGATTCAACGCCTTCAACACCAAAAAGATCACCGGAAAAGACACCATCGATTTTATCGAGTTCCGCCGACGAATGGCCCGCAGCGACGCTTTCGACCTGGAGTTCATGGCGGCTGTGCTCGACAAACCGCAAAGCTAATCGGCTAAACCACGGAGGAGAGCACCATGCTTCTCGAAGGAAAAAATGCGATCGTTACCGGCGGATCCCAGGGAATCGGGGCGGCCATTGCGCAGGAGCTGGCCCGTGAAGGTGCCAACGTCTGCCTGACCTACCGCAAGCACGAAGAGGAAGCCCAAAAGTACGCCGAAATAATCCGGGGTCTGGGCCGCAAGGCCCTGGCGGTCAAATGCGACATCGCCTCCTTCAAGGACGCCGCCGCCACTGTCCAGGCGGCCACAGAGGCTTTCGGCAGCCTCCAGATCCTGGTCAACAATGCCGGGATGAACTGGGACGGCGTGTCCTGGAAGATGACCGAGGAACAATGGGACCGCGTCATCGAGGTTAATTTAAAGGGCTACTTTAACTTCATCCGCCACACGGCTCCGATTTTCAAGGAGCAGAAATACGGCAAGATCATCAACATCACTTCCATCAATGGACTGCGCGGCAAGTTCGGTCAGATGAACTACTCCGCCTCCAAGGCCGGCATCGTCGGCCTGACCAAAGCCCTGGCCAAGGAACTGGGGGCTTTCGGGGTCAATGTCAACGCAGTCGCACCCGGCCTGATCGAAACCGCCATGCTCAGGGAATCCGAAGCGCGCGAGAAGATCATCGACCTGGCGATGGCCGAAATCGTGCTCAAGCGCGTGGGACAACCGGAGGACCTGGCCTACGTCGTGTCCTTTCTGGCCTCGGACAAAGCCCGACACATCACGGGCGAGGTCATCAAGGTCGATGGGGGGCAATATATATAATCCAGGTTCAGGGTTTAAGATTCAGGGTTCAAGGCTATAGATACTGATTTCATTAACTTTATACCCCATTGTTTGGACTGGCCGTTTTAACCCTTTGAGTGAAACAGGTAATTCGACTCGATTGACGCGTAATGTGCTTGTTAGAGATCAGTTGTGGCACTTTAACTGGGAACCGTGCACCCTGAACCCTGCACCTTGAACCAATCAGTCTATGTTAGACTCTGTTTTTTAAATATTATCGAATTCTTATATCATTTTATTGAAGGGTAACATCAACCATGAACAAGGTAGCCATCATCGGTGTCGGGCAGAGCAAGTTCGTCCGGCAGTATCCGGGATCGATCAGGGAATTGGTGTTCGACGGTTTTAAAGAAGCCGTCGCGGACGCCGGAATAACCGCCGGCGATATCGACGCATCGGTGGTCTGTTCGGCACCGGAGTACGACAAACAACGGTCGCCGGCCGGCGTCCTGGCCGAGTATCTCGGCCTCAACCCCCAGCCTACCTTTTATGTCGAGAGCCTCTGCTCATCGAGCAGCACCGGACTGCGGCTGGCCTACGCGCTGGTGACCTCCGGCCTGCACAGCGTGGTGGCCGTGCTCGGCTTTCAGAAAATGTCGGAGATATCCTCATCCGAGTCCCAGGAACGCATGGGCCGCGGCGCGGACATCCAGTGGGAAAGCCCCTTTGGGACTATGATGCCGGCCTACTACGCCATGTATGCCCGCGCCCACATGGCAACATACGGCACCACACCCGACGATCTGGCCCTGATCCGGGTCAAGGCCGCCACCTACGGGCAGCTCAACGACCGCGCCGTATACCGTAAGCCGGTGTCCTTCGAGATGTTCGGCGATCCGGAAAACCGCATGTCCGGACCGGTGGCCAGCCCGCTGCGGGTCGGCGACTGCTGTGCCAATGCCGACGGCAGCTCATGCATTATCGTGGCCAGTGAAGAGAAGGCAAAGGCCTTCGGCCGCAAACCGGTCTGGATCCTCGGCAGCGGTGCGGCAACGGCCAGCGTCAACCTGGCCGGGCGGGACCTTTTCACCGGACTCTCCGCCGCCCGCGAGGCCGCCCGGCAGGCGTACAACATGGCGGGCGTCACCCCCAAAGACGTCAACGTGGCGGAGGTGCACGACTGCTTTACGATAGCCGAGCTGATGGCATACGAAGACCTGGGCTTTGCCGAACCCGGCGAGGGCGGGGAGCTGATTCGCAGCAAGGAAACCTACAAGGAGGGCCGCATACCGGTCAACGTGGACGGCGGGCTTTTGTCGAAGGGTCACCCGATCGGCGCCACCGGCGGCTCGCAGATCCGAACCATCGTCCTGCAGCTCAGGGGCGAAGCCGGTGATATCCAGGTCAAGGACCCGGCCGTCGGCCTGATCCATAACATCGGCGGAGTGGGCCTGTACGGAAACGTAACCATCCTCGGGAGGGACGCATGAGCACCGTAAAAGAGGTTGACGACCGCTTCAAGAGATTCGGTACGGTGAGCTTCACCGGCATCAGCAAGATCAACGATTTCATCGACCATCTGGACGATGGCCGGGTCACGGGCACCCGCTGCACGGATTGCGGCCGGGCCTTCTTTCCCCCGCGGGCGGAGTGCTGCCAATGCCGGACCAGCCGCATGCCGTGGTTCGATGTCGCCGGCACCGGCCGGCTGGTCACCTACAGCCGGCTCGCCTTCGCTCCGGTCGGGTTTCAGGACGATGTGCCTTACTGCATCGCCCTGCTCGATTACGGCGACTACAAGGTGTTCGGTCGAATTGCCGC
>JAQAZR010000522.1:0-4240 GCA_032127235.1 Deltaproteobacteria bacterium | reverse complement strand
GACTTCTACGCGCTGGATGTGATGACCATGCTGCTCAGCCAGGGGCGCAGTGCCCGCATCACGCAAAACCTGATCAACAAGGGTCTGGCGGTCGAGGCTTGGGCCGCCAACCCGGACAATCGCTATGGGGGAATGGTGATTCTCGGCGGTTCGCCCATCGAACCGCAGAGCCTCAAAAGCGACAACCCGACGGAAGAAGAAAGAGGCCGGGCCTACCTTGACGCCTGCCACGAACTCGAAAACCTGCTGCTGGCAGAAGTCGAGCAGTTAAAAGACCATTCCGTAACCGCCCGGGAGCTCGAGCGCATCAAAAAACTCAATCAGCGGGATTTTATAGAACGGATGCGAAGCAATGAAAGCCTGGCTTCCACGCTGGCCACTCTAGAGGTCCAGACCGGGTGGCGTTATCTGAACACTTACCTCGACAACATCGCCGCGGTAACGCCGGAGGATGTGCAGCGTGTGGCGCGGACTTATGTTCGCAACGAAAACCAGACCAGTGTATACGTCATTCCAGGCGGTGAACCGGACAAACCACCGTCAGACTACAGCGAAATTCGGTCCGTGGGCGGTAAAGCTGCGGCTCGCGCCAAGCCACCGGTCGATCTCGTCAATCACTCGATCTACCCCACGCCTGAGGGCTGGCGGCATCCGCTCTCTTTCAAGCGGAAACCCGTCAAAGTGACCTATTCCCAGGCGGAATCCGCCACGGTCGATGGCACTGCCCTGTTTTTCATGCGGGATACCGAACTCCCGATGATCGACCTGACCCTGCTGGTGAAGGCCGGCGAAGTCGACATTGACCCCTCTAAAACAGGGTTGGCGGACCTTATTAACGGCAGCCTTGTCAACGGCGGTACCGAGCGGCATGCGCCGGAAGCACTGGCCCTAGTGCTGGACGAAAATGCCATCGAAGTGTCGGTGTCGGTAGGCGAGGAAGACACCGCCATCCGGCTGTCGGTCTTAAAGGATGAATGGGAAAATGGGCTGGACCTGTTGAAGGAAATCCTGACTCAACCGGCATTCCGGCCCGATGTACTGGACGTCGTAAAAGAACAGTCGTTGATCGGACTGAAACGCCAGGGTGAGAATGCCCAGGCAGTCGCCATGCGGGAAGGGGCGATTTGGCATTTCAGCGGGCACCCCTATGGCCGTGATCCCCTTAAGGGGCTCGAAACAATCCCGACGATTGAGCGGGAAGACTTGAAGCGTTTCCTGCACACCTACTTTGTGCCGTCTAACATGGTGGTGGCCGTTTCCGGAGACATCTCCAGGGAGGCCGCGGTTGCCGGCGTCGGACGGTTGATGCAGAGTTTGCCCACCGACCGGGCACCCGACCGACGGTTGGCGGACCCCACAGCGACCCCTCCCGTTCTGGCCCTTGTACCCAAAGCGGGTCAGGTTCAGTCCCAGGTGGTGCTGAACCTGAGTGGCCCCAAGAGATCGGACCCTGCGTTCTGGAAGCTGCGGTTGTTGACGGACATTTTCGGAGGAAGCGACTCGTTGATGTACACCCGGTTGAGGGATGACCTGGGCTTGGTCTATTCGGCAGGGTTTTTCCAGACCTACAAGTGGAATGCCGGGACATTGATCGGGTATATCGGATGCAAGGGTGACAAAACCGGCATGGCGATCGCCGAGACCGTGGATATCATGCGGGAGCTTCGACGGGGAATTCCACAAGACGAACTGGAACGTAAGCGTTTAGAATCACTCAACAGTTTTGTGTTTAACGTCGACACGCCGCATGATCTGGTTACAACTTATGCCCGCTACCAGATGCGCGGGGAACCGCTGGACACGCTCGATCGAATTCAGGACGCCTACATTGGAGCCAGCACGTCTGAGCTCGAGGACCTGGCTCGACGCTATTTGGACCCAGGGCGAATCCAGGTGTTTGTGGTCGCCGACAAGACGATTCCGGTAAGCCGGAACCAAAACGGAGTGCAGACCCTGGAAGAAGATCTCGATCGACTGGCCGCACAACTCGAGCTGCCGTACCGCGAAATCGAGCTGCGTTAAGGCTTCGGTTGTTTAAGAATGCCGAATCGGATTTTTCCTTCGCATACGGTCAGTCGCTGAAAGCCATGCATTCCAGGCAGATCGCATAAGCGCGGCCGGGGTCCCCAGCCTGAAGGACGGCTTCGATTTCACCATCATCCAGTGCAGACCCGAAAGTGTGCAGGACCCCTTCCTCCCGAAGACTCCTGGCGCCGGATACAAGAATGCCGATCAGCCGGCTCAGTCTTTTAACCAGGCGCTCCCTGGCCGTCAGGGGTTGTTCTATAACCACCAGATCGTATTTCTCGAGCTTGGCCAGTTTCGCTGCACTTTCGACGGCTGGCTCCAGGCCTCCGAATTTGTCGATCAGGCCCAGGCCCTTGGCGGTTTGAGCGGCCCAAACGCGGCCCTGGGCTATTTTTTCCACTGCCTCGGGGGCCATGTTGCGCCCTTGGCTCACCCGTTCGATGAACCTCTGATAGCCCCTTTCAATCTGGAGTCGCAGTGTATCGGCAAGCAGCGGATTAAGGGGACGGCTGAGATCGAAAGCACCGGACAGGCGAGTAGTTCCGACACCGTCCGTGTTGATCCCGATAGCCTTAAGCGTTTTGTCGAAGGTGGGCAGGGCGGCAAAGATTCCGATAGAACCGGTGATGGTCGTGGGTAAGGCCCATATTTCGTCGGCCGCCACCGATATCCAGTAAGCACCCGATGCGGCGATTGAACTCATGGAGACGACGACCGGTTTACCGGCCGCGCGCGTCAATTCGAGCTCGCGGCGAATAATCTCAGAGGCGACAGCACTGCCGCCGCCGCTGTCGATCCGTAACACAACGGCTTTGACTTTCTCGTCCTCACGTGCCTGGCGGATTAGTTCTGCAGTCGATTCGCCGCCGATCCGGCCGGCCGGCTGCTTTCCGTCCATAATGATGCCCTCGGCCACAATCAGGCCGACCCGGCTGCTCTCCGTGCGAGGGCGACGCACTTTTGGGAGCATGTTCGAAATGTAAGTGTCGAACTTGACCTTTTTATAGCTCTCCCCGTTTTCATCCTCTCCAACCAAGCGGATGAGGTCATCCCTGACCTCATCCCTGGTTTTCAGGTTGTCTACCAGACCGGACTTCAATGCCAGCCGGGCGGCGTCACCGCCTTCTTCGGAAAGGTTTGCATCCAGGTTGTTGATGTAATCGTCGATTCGCTCGGCCGGCAGCCTGCGCAGGGCGGCCACATCGGTCGTGTAAGCCTCCCACAGCACGGTCAGCCAGGCCTGATTGGATTCCCGGTCATCCACGGACATGTCGTTTCGCATAAAGGGCTCCAAAGCCGATTTGTAGGTACCAACTCTGAAAACGTGAAATCCGACGTGGAGTTTGTCCAGGGCGTTCTTGAAGTAGTGGCGGTAAACCCCCAACCCACTGAGCCAAACCTGTCCCATAGGATGCAGGTAAAGCCGATCGGCATGCGCAGCCAGATAATACTGTCGCTGATCGTAACTGTCACCGAAGGCGAAGATGGTTTTTCCGTCGGCTTTGAAGCGTTTCAAGGCCTCACCGATCTCCTGCAACTGACTGATTCCCGCCCCCTCCAATTTCTCGAGGTCAAGCACGAGGATTTTGATTTTTGGGTCATTCCTGGCGGTGTCGATACCATCGATAAGGTCTCTCAGAACCGTCTCGGCTCCTGTCGTCGTACCATAGAAACGATCGACAAGCAGCGTTTCGGTAGATTGCTCGACGATTTTTCCAACCGGCGCCAATAGCAGTGCCGCCCCTGATGGAAAACGATCTTTAGAGCCCGACAAAAGAAAACCGATCAATAGAACGACAAGGGCAATGAAAAGCAGGTTTAGGAATACCCGCCGAAGGACGGTCACTCCTGCCCAGAAAGTGTTAATCATCCGACCGATGAACCTAAAAATCGTTCGCATCGTTTCCCTTTCCCTGAAATCGGAATGTCAATTTCATCATTGGCCACATGTTAACCACGGAGCCTGTGAAAACAAGCTCAGGCCTGTCGCAAATGGTTTCCACCTGGCTGCAAAAAATATTCGACTCTTCTATTACTTATATGGATAATATTAAAAAATAATGTTATTTTATATTGACAAAATGAAAAATAAATTTAGATTTGGGTGTGTAGAAATTATTTAAATTTGATTTGTTGGGTAAACCAAAGACTTATCAGGATTCTATCCGCACAAGGAGGACTATTCAATGAATAAAATAATTGGAATCGATCT
>JAQAZR010000521.1:0-4586 GCA_032127235.1 Deltaproteobacteria bacterium | reverse complement strand
GCTGAAGCTCAACCCCAAAGATTATTATGTTCACAGTGCCTATATCCCTGCCTGCCGGCGGGCAAAACAGCTTGACAGGGCCGTGGAATTCTATCAAAAATTACTGGAGTCATATCCGGCCGAGAAATCCATCTACGGCCGGCTGAAAAAACTTAAAAATACGATGGAACAATGATCGATCAAACATTGCGCATCGGTGACCTGATCGAAGTTCCGCCGGTTCGAACGGTCATCCGCCTGGAAGAAGGCCGAACCCGCTCCCTTGCAATTGCTGAAAGCTTTGTGTTCACCGCAGAAGTCAGCGCTCATTTTTCGGTGCTGGCCGATGCCCTGGTCAAAAATCATGGCCGCGGGTTTTTTCTCCAGGGTGATTTCGGTTCCGGTAAATCCCATTTCCTGGCAGCACTTTCAACCTGGCTTTCAGACCGACCCGGTGCCGAGGTGCTGGCCGAACACCACAGCGGACTTGGCAGGACAAGGGCTTCAGGCCGCAGCATGTTACCGGTGGAAATCTCCCTGTTAAACTACCGGGCCACTACCCCTCTTGAACGGATTGTCGTCGAAACCATTGAAAACGCCCTGATCGCCCGCGGGATTCAAACACAGCTCACCCCCCTGACCGCGTTTCTCGATCATTTCAGGACCTTGCTCAAGTCCGGGGAAATGGCCGATGCTTTTTCCCGGCAACTGAGCAAATCCCCCGCAGAAATGGATGCCTTTCTTAACGATGATCCCCGCCGCTGCTATGTCGAAGCCGTGCGCTTCATGAAGGAGCAGGGTTTGAGAGCACCCGAGGTGCTGGTTGACGAGCGGCACGAAACATTTGACAAAACGATCAATGCCGTGCGGCAAGCCGGTTTTGACGGTCTGGTATTGATCATCGACGAGTTGTCCGAATTTTTTCGATCCAAACCGGATGCCCGCGGTTTAAACGAGGATGCGCGAACCCTCCAGCTGCTCGGCGAAGTCACAAACACCGAACCGATCTGGATCATTGCCGCCGTGCAGGAAAGCATCGAAAGGACAGGAGACATTGCTCAGGTCACCTTTCAAAAGATTAAGGATCGCTTTCCGGTAAAATTTTCCCTGTCCACGGTGCACATCAAAGCCCTGATCTCCCAACGTCTGGTGCTGCCCAAATCGGGCAGTGAAGATAAACTGTACGATATTTTTGAGTATCTTCGAGGCCAGTTTCCTTCCTTAACCTGGAGCTTCGAGGATTTTCAGGCCACCTATCCCATTCATCCTGCGACCATCGCCCTGCTGGATGGATTGGGCGATCTTTTCTCCCAGCACCGGGGAATTGTGGATTTCGTGCATTCCCGCCTGGCAGGCGACGCAAGCCGGCAAATCGCCGGTATCTTGGATCATCCCAGCTATCAATTGCTGGGACCGGACAGTATTTATGAGCATTTTTCCCATCGCATGGCCGAATTTTCTTCGTTTTACGTTTACCCTAAACATATCGTTCCCCACCTGGATGAAGTCATCGAAAGAATCATTGAAGATCCCGCGGACCGGGTCCTTGCCGGCCGTATCGTCCGGGTGCTGGTTTTACACAACATCCATCCCACCGCCCGGATTCCGACCGTCCGAACGCTGACCGCGCTGGTATCCTGCGCGCTGACTGACCGCGACCCTGACCTGAATGTCCAGTTTGTCGCCGAAACCATCCTGGATCCCCTGGTGCGGGAAAGCATGTTTCTGGTCAAGCACCCCGCCGACACCGGTGAACTGCTGGATGCCGTCTATGAAATCCGGACCCAGGAAGATCCCACCAAAACCTTGAAGACCAAAATTGCCCGCCGCGCGGAGGATATACCCATAGATGACACGCGCTTGCTGCTGGAACCGTTGTCGGAATTGCCCGAATCGACATCGTGGCCGGGCCCCGCAATCCTGCAGCAGGGAATTTATCGCCAGGTGACATGGCGTCAGAGCAACCGGCGCGTGTGGGTTACTCTATCGACCACTGCAGCAGAATCTTCTCTCAAAAATCGTATCAACCAGCTCCTGTCTTCGGCGGATTGTGATTTAGCCGTCGTCATCAGTTCGGGCAAAACCGCATTTGAATGCGACCATACGGCGGTTTTGGAAGTGTCGCTTGCCGACAACAAAAAAGAAACCTCAACGCTGCGGGAGTTTCTGGCTGCCCGCCAGATCTCCGCCGAACTGCGTGCGACCAGTCCCGCAGATGCACCCCTCATCCAGCCCGCCAAAGAAGCCGTTGAGCACCTCAGGCCGTTGGCCCACCAGGCCGCCCTGCAAATTTTATATGGCGGAGACTTCACGGAACCGGCGATGGTGATCGAACCGGTCATTCGGCAGATGATGCGTTTTGACAGGCTCCTTGAAACCGCCGCTGATTTCGTGTTGGAAAATCGTTACCCCCGCTACCGTGAGGTAGCCCCCAGAAAGGTGATCGCTTCCCGACTGTTGTATCAGCGTCTGCTCGACGAGTTCATCACCCCCGGAAGGTTGAGCCTGAAAGAAGCGCACGCCAAGGGCCTCAACGATGCCATCGAAGGATTGGCCACTCCGCTGGGTCTGGTGGAACTGCGCTCGGGTTCCTACTTCTTCGCCCCGGATCCCGAACATCATCCTCTGCTTAGCGAAATCTTCGGATGTCTCAATGCGGCCGGACAAACGCCGCTGGCCGAGGTGCTGCAGACGCTGGGCTCAGGACCCTACGGGCTTCCCGCCGACAGTGCTCTGTTTGTATTTTCTGCTCTGGCGCACGGTGGGCTGATCTCACTGCTGAAACACGATCGGCCGCTTCCTATTGAACTACTCCGCCTGAACAGAGTTGAAGCGGCGGATGCCCTGGCTCCCGGAGACGTCATCGGGAAACATGACCGCGAGACGCTCATCAACACTTGCAGTTTCCTCTCACCGACCGGTGACTGGGAGACTTTCGGCTTGCGACAGCAGCGCGAAGCATGGCAGGCCGTCATCAAATTTCGGGATCGGATCCACAACGCCATCACGGATATCGAAAAACGTTTGGGTGAGGTCGCCGAATTTTCGGCCTTTGAAGCCTTCGACCTGGTTGGGTTGAGATCCAAACTGGAAGATTTGACAGTTCTGTCCGCTGAAATCAAGGTGTCCTATCCCGCCCGAGAGGGTCTGGAGCGTTTCCTGCAAACCTGGCGTGATATCGGCTACACATCCCGGGATATCGAATTTATCAAGAGAATGCAAAGGTTCTTCAATCGGGAAGCCGAGCAGTTTGTTTTCGTGAATCATTACGCCCGGCATATCGCTATTGAACAAATCACTTCCGACAATGAACAAATTCGGGCCCTGCACGGCACTGTCATGCGGTTGCTGGAAAGGCCGCAACTCCTGGTTGAAGAGCAGGACTTTTCCGGGTTGGCCGCAGCCTTTGAGCGCTTTCGAACGGCTTACGTCGAGGTCTACGCCGGGCACCACCGGAATTATTACCGCTTGTTTGAAAAAAAACCACTCACCCGCTTTGCCAAAAGAGCTCTGGTCCATCTCCAACGGTTGGCATCGGTTGAAGTCCTGGACCGTCCTGCGGGGATGGCCGAGTTTTTGCGGCAGATAGAGACGCCCCGGGGCACGGTCTGCAAGCGCAACCCGATTGAGGAACTGATGCGATCCCCGGTGTGCGGTTGCGGATTTATATCCGGCGAAACACCAAAACCCGCTTCGGAAATAGAGCCCCAGGAAGCAATTGAAAAATACCTCGATGATTACATGACCATTCTGAGAGGGCCTGAGATCAAAGAGGCAATTGCCGCACGCACATTTGCGCTGGCCGATGCCGAACCGCATACCACCGGGCGGCTTCGCAGTTTGAAAACCATTCTGGATGATGAGCGTACCTCATCGGCGTCCCTGATGGACGTGTTGGATGATGCCGCCACCACCGAACTCTCCCAAGCACTGAGGGGTCGGATTCGAATCGAAAACCGTAGTTTGAATGATCTCGTCACTCAGCTGGCCGGCCGGCGGTTGACGCCGCAACAGATCCGCAAACTGGTTGAACAGTGGGGTGCCGGGGATGCCGATAATACCGTTATCGCCGTTCAGGAAGATCAGGTCGGCTATGGCAACGGATCGGCAACGCCGTCATGGTGGCCGCTGATGCACCGCCGGCTTTTCACGGAAGAGCCGACAGCGGGATCCGGCAACCTGGAAACCGCTCTGGAACAGCATTACCCGGCCGCCGGCCTAGCAGACAGACTGACCCGGCTGGATGATCTCAGCCTGATCGAATTTATGGTCACCGAGCCGTTTCACACCCATGCCCTGCACACCGGCTGGCGGCTTTTGGCCGAGCGCATGATCACCGGATCTCCCTGGCCGCAGACGGCAACCGCGGATTCCCGGCATGTGAGCCCGGAAACTGCAGTCAAAATTCGCCGGCGGCTGGAAACCCTCATCCGGATCAGTCGGCTAAGGGGTACTCCTTTTCCGGATGCCTTGCAAGTGCGCATCGCGTTTTCAAAGATTCTGGTGGATCCCTGGGCATCCCCGCAGCTGCGCACCCTGGTACATCAAAGGATTGGGGAAACAGCCCGGGCCGGCGAACCGTGGCTGGCGGCCCTGCCGGCCGTGGT
>JAQAZR010000520.1:0-3104 GCA_032127235.1 Deltaproteobacteria bacterium | reverse complement strand
GCCAAGGAAGGCTTCCAGGTGGCCGTCCGGATCATTCCATACCTGGTGGCCATTTTGGTGGCGGTCGGCATGTTTCGGGCCAGCGGCGGTCTCGGCGCCGTGGTCAATTGGATCGGCGGCTGGACGGCCAAGGTCGGCCTCCCGGCAGAGGCGTTGCCGATGGCGATCATGCGGCCCTTGTCCGGTTCAGGCGCCTACGGCATCCTGGCCTCGATCATCAACGATCCGGCCATCGGACCGGACAGCTACACCGGCTACCTGGTCAGCACGCTGCAAGGCTCGACGGAAACGACCTTTTACGTTATGGCCGTTTATTTCGGGGCGGTGCAGGTGCGGCGCATCCGACACACCCTGGCCGCGGCATTGACGGCGGATCTCTTCGGGTTGATTTTTGCCATCCTGGCCTGCAAATTTCTCTTCGGGTGAAACAGAGACGGCCGCTGATCACCCACCGATATAAGATCGAAGACCGATTGAGCGGGCCCTGTTCCTCGAAAGACATGCCCGATCCGGCGGCTTGATAATTTTTTTTCTTCGACAGCCTGCTTATGCTCCGGATGGTGTTGACAAGCCATGATGGAACTGTAATGATCGGCACGCCATAGATCTGCCGACAACCATCCGGTTTCGGAACGCTTCATTTCCGCAGGAGTTTCCTGTAGAACTGGCGTGCGGCCAGGCTGTGGGTAACCGGTCGAACCGTTCAATTGGACGGGTTCGATTTACGACATTTATTAAAAAAGGAGATCAGGATGAACATTTATGTGGGCAATTTAGCGTTTGGGATCACCGAGGATGAATTGCGACAGGCGTTTGAAGCCTTTGGTAAGGTGGATACGGCGACGATTATCAAAGACAAGTACAGTGGTCAATCCAAAGGGTTTGGATTCGTCGAAATGCCCTCAGGAGATGAGGCCCGTGCCGCGATCGAGGGCTTGAACGGCAAGGATCTGAACGGCAGAAATCTCAATGTCAATGAGGCCCGGCCGCGCGCTGAAAAACGCGGTGGCGGCGGGGGCGGACGCGGCGGCGGTCGACGATACTAAAATGTGACCAGCCACGGTTTCATTAAAAGCACTGATCAGTTTCCGTCCCCAAATGACCATTTTCCACAATTTCGGACTCAATCACGCCGAAGGCGTGACCGAAGGCGGACAAGTCTGCGGAACTGCCTGTGTGGCGTACAATAATACGCCGCCGCGCTATACCGCTGACCTGTCACGTCTTTAGCGTGATTTCCTTGGCTTTCCAGAAAATTGTTCTTTTATGGACGGAAACTCATCTCGTTCCGGATTTTACGAATGAATCTTCCTGCTCTTTGCTGCAGGAAGATTCAATACGCATTCGCCAGCATTAAAGCTGATCCTTTCCACTCGGGGCCCGTGCGTTGAAAACGGGCTGCATCCGAACCGGTTAAATCCAATTTCGGTTCCTGAAGCGGCGATAAGGGAGAATACCGCATGCGTCGAATCGGTGTTTCCGTCCTGCTATCATTGTGCATCGCTTCTCTCGGATATGCCGACAGCCAAACCCACCGACAGGCCGCCGAGGAAGTGCTCCGCCTGACAAAAGTTGACAAGATGTTGGGGCCTCTGATCGATCAGATTCAACAGGTCCAGATCCAACAGCTACAGCAGATGAATCTGTCACGCGAAGCTTATTCGGCCGCTCAGCGATACCTGCAGCGGATCAACGATTTAGTGGCAAGAGAAATGCAGTGGCAAGAGATAAAAAATGATTACATCGGTTTATACACCGACGCCTTCACCGAACAGGAGTTGCATCAGCTGATCCAATTTTACAGCACCCCCCTGGGGCACAAGGTGATCGAGAAGATGCCGGTGCTGATGGAGCAATCCATGCAGCTCGGGCAAAAGAAAATGATGAACATAATGCCGGAAATACAGGCCCTGTCGGAAGAGATGATTCAAGAAATCCAAAAGCAAAATCGAGCCCATCAATAGCAACCTCCGATACAACTTCCCGTTAGACGTGTCGGAATGAAACCCCGGCATCAGGAACACCGGTTATGAGAGTGACCGTCTGCGAACTCAGCAACGATCCGCGATACGTATTGGACACCGGGTAGCGCTATGGTCAAGGGAAGAATCGACGGCATTCTTGGCTTGCTGGTGGCGCTGCGCCGCAACCTTCACCGGCACGCCGAGCTTTCAGGACGGGAAGTCGATACACAGGCGCTCATCCGGGATTTCATCCTGCGGCATGCGCCCGCTGCCGAAACCGTGACCGACTTGGGCGGCACAGGGCTGGCCTTCTGCTATCCAGGCCGTTTTGAGGGCCCGACCGTTATGTTTCGAGCGGAGCTGGATGCCCTTCCGATTCCCGAAGCACCCCCCATGCAACACTGTTCCCTCAAGCCGGGCGTCTCGCATAAATGCGGGCATGACGGACACATGGCGATTCTGGCCGGTTTGGGCATGCTGCTGCATCGACAACCTCCGCGTCGCGGGCGGGTGGTCCTGCTCTTTCAGCCGGCCGAAGAAACCGGCGAAGGGGCTTCGCGGATCATTCATGATCCGAAATTCGAGGGTCTCTCTCCGGACCTGGTATTTGCGCTTCATAATATCCCCGGCCACCGAGCCGGAAAGATTTTGGTGAAATCAGGCGCCTTCACCTGCGCCTCGGTTGGGATGCGGGTCCGGTTGTCCGGGAGAAGTGCGCATGCGTCTCACCCGGAGCAGGGGCTAAGCCCCGCTGCGGCCATGTGCGACATCATGCGGCGGCTGCCCACTCTGCCGGCGGCCACCGAGACGGAAGGATTCAGCCTGGTCACCCTGGTGCATGCCTGCCTGGGGGAAGAGGCCTTCGGAACGGCCCCTGGAAAGGCCAGGATACTGGCGACGCTGCGAGCCGAAACGAATGAAGACCTCGAGCGGCTGAAAGACCGGGCCATCGAAACAGCGCGCCGTTGTGCCCGGGCGGACCATCTCGTGTGGGCCGTCGATTGGGAAGACTATTTTGCGGCCGGGGTCAACGACATCACCGCCGTTCAAACCATTGCCCTGGCTGCGACTGAGAGCGGTCTGGAAGTCGCCTGGCTCACAGAGCCGTTTCGCTGGTCGGAAGACTTCGGGCAATTCACC
>JAQAZR010000519.1:0-5517 GCA_032127235.1 Deltaproteobacteria bacterium | reverse complement strand
TCTTGATCATTTCCCGGGCGATCGGCGCACCGGCCCCGGATCCGTGTTCACCGTGCTCGACGACGACCGCAATCGCGATTTTCGGATCGTCGGACGGCGCAAAAGCGACAAACCATGCGTGGTCCTTCAGGTGGTCGGGCGGCGGCGGCGGGTCCTCCACCTCTTCTTCCTTGCGGCCGACGACTTGAGCCGTGCCCGTTTTACCACTGATCGGCAAATCGAATAGACGCGCACCCTTGGCGGTTCCCCTTTCACCGTTGACCACTTCCCGCAATCCCTTTCTCACGATGGCCAGGTTCCTGTCGCTGATGGGCAACCGGCCGGTGACAACCGGGTCTACCGCCTTGACGGTCTGCCCGTCCGCCGATTCGACGCTCATCAGAATCTGCGGCTGGTATCTCTTTCCGCCGTTGGCGATCGCTGCGGTCATGACCGCCATCTGCAGCGGTGTGACAAGATTGAAACCCTGTCCGATGGCGATCGACAGCGTCTCGCCCTCCTGCCACTCGACACCGGTGCGGTGCTTTTTCCAGGCCGCGGTCGGAATCAATCCTATCGACTCGTGGCTCAGATCGATGCCGGTCGGCACGCCGAGACCGGCCGCTTTGGCGTACCAGGCCAGCCGATCGACACCCACGGCCAGCCCAACCTGATAAAAAAACACGTCGCAGGACTGCGCAATCGCCTGGACGACACTGAGGCATCCGTGCCCGCCTCTTTTCCAGCAGCGGTAATCGCGGCCTCTGAAGCGGAATGAACCGGGACAGCAGAAGACGGTATTCTCGTTGATGACCCCCTCTTCGAGACCGGCCATAGCGGTCAAGATCTTGTAAGTCGAGGCCGGCGGATATTCACCCTGAATTGCGCGGTTGGTCAGCGGCTTGGTGGGATCAGATATGAAGGTCTGCCATTGTTCGTGCGACAAACCGCTGACGAAGACATTCTGGTCGAAGGTGGGGCTGCTGACAAGGGCCAAAACCTGGCCGGTCGACGGTTCGACAGCAACCGCCGCGCCGGTGACGCCTTCAAGCAGCTCTTCGGTCTTTTTCTGAAGATCCGAGTCGATGGTCAGATAAATGTTGTATCCTGGGGTAGCGGGAACGGTGTCCAGGACCCTGACGACCTGGCCGGTGGCATTGACTTCGACCTGGCGGCCGCCGGTTTTTCCTCTCAAGTAATTATCGAAGACCTTTTCGATGCCGTTCTTACCGATCAGGTCACCGCTCCTGAGGTCCGCATACCGGCCGCTGTTCAACTCGCGGGGACTGATCTCACCGAGATATCCCAGCAGATGAGAGGCGCTCTGATTGTTGAGGTAATGCCTGAGCGGTTTGACGTTGACATCGATGCCGGGCAGGTCGTAGCGGTGCACTTCGAACAGGGCCAGGTTATCCCGGCCGATATCCTGAATCAGGGGAACGGGTTTGTAGGAAAGCGCGCCCTTCTGACTCTTGATTTGTTCATTGAGTTCCTCGGGCGGTGCCTTGATGTAAGCCGACAGTCGCGCAAGCGTATCTTCCACCGGCTTGGCATCCCTGGGAATGATGCTCAGGTCGTAGGAAGGCCGGTTGTCGACCAGCATTTTTCCATTACGATCGAGAATAATTCCCCTGAACGGCTCGATGCGCTGCAAACGGATGCTGTTGTTTTCCGAAAGACGCCGGTATTCATCGCCCTTTATCACCTGCAGAAAAAAAAGACGCACGAAAAGAACGGTCATGCAGGTGACCACAACCAGGATGACGCCGATGATGCGTTGCTTGTACCAATCGGTATCGGCGGTTTTTAAATACTTTTCCAAAGCATGGATTCCCTGAGGAAATATCCGCTAACGGTGGCAAAATGTCTTTCGAATCGCGTCATCGGTCAGCGTCTTTCAGGTGATTGCCGCCGGCCGCGGGACCAGCTGCCGGTCACCTGAACGCCCGGCCGTTGATTGAATCTGATCTGCGAATCAGGAAAGTTCGTACCCAACGATCCCATATCCGGTGCACGTGCTCGAGTATCAGGATCAGAATCGGCCCGAAAATAAGGGCCCATAGCAAGCGCGGTAAAATCTTTCCCGCAGTGGTCGACGGCATCTGTCTGAGAGCGTCGATCCCTCCGAAAGCCAATACGAATATCACGTTTTCCAGCAGGATGCCGGCTACGATGATGAACGCCAGTCGGAAGCGCATCCCGACCTGCAGGATCCGTGAGAGCCAGCGCACGCCGAGGTACAACCAGAAATAAGCGGTGATGAAGACCATGAACGGAGCACCGGAAAGATTGTCCATGATCACCCCGAGCAGGAGGACAACCGGTAGGCCTTCCCGTGCGCTGCGCAGCAAGCCGAGATAGATCACGAACATCGCCGTCAAGTCGAAGACGCTGTTGAGGACCGGCAGATCAGGCAGGATGACGGTCTGAAGCACGATCAGGAACAGGCTGGTAAAGATGTAAAAAACATAGGTCATTGCGGGTTCGCAAGCTGGTCCTGCAACGGAGTGAGAAGGACCAGCATTTCCTCGATTTTTTCGAAATCGACATATGGGGTCACGCTGACTTCCTGAAAGATGCCCGCCGCCCGTCTCACCACCCCCGAGACCTCACCGATGGGCATTCCCTTCGGGAAAACCCCGTCGAGTCCCGACGCGACAATCTTGTCGCCGATGTTGACCTCATCCTTGCGCAGGGCGTATTGAAATACGCAGTTGCTGGTGGATTCACCCTTGATGATGCCGCGGGCACGGGTGCGCTGGACCAGGGCATCCACAGCGCTGTTGCGGTCGGTGATCAACATCACCTTGGCATAAGCCGCCGAAACGTCGATCACCTGACCGGCGATCCCTTCGGGGATTCCGACCGGAAGCCCCTTGCGAACACCGTCGCTGCTGCCTTTATTGATGATGACGGCCCGGTACCAGGGCGACGGGTCCATACCGATAACCTCAGCCGCCACGGACGGGCTTTCCAGTGATATCTTGAAATCGAGCAGCCGGCGGAGCCGAATGTTGGAAAGCTCCGTTTCGCGCCACTGGCTGTTGCGCGCATTCGCCTGCTGCAGCTCCTTTTTCAGTCGGGCGTTTTCCTGGGCCGTTGAAATCAGCATAAAATAGGCCTGCCAGGTGTTGCGGGCCACGTTAATGGTGTTTGAGACGACGTCCTGAATCGGCGCGACCAAATAGAGCGCAAAGCGCCCGATACCATAGGAAGGAACTCGGCTGCTGGATATAAACAGGATCACGATGTTGGCGACGACCAGGAAAAAGACGCCAACGATCACCAACATTCTTTTTGAAAACATGAACCTAGTTTATCAAGACACGTTTAAGTATTTCGAGGCTTTCGAGTGCTCTTCCGGCGCCGAGCGCGACCGTAGACAATGGATTTTCGGTAACCGTGATCGGAAGGCTGGTTTCCTCTCTGAG
This sequence comes from Deltaproteobacteria bacterium, assembly GCA_032127235.1. Lineage (GTDB taxonomy): Bacteria > Desulfobacterota > Desulfobacteria > Desulfobacterales > SG8-13 > JARFQH01. The sequence continues at coordinate 2,107 of JAQAZR010000519.1, read as the reverse complement.
CAATTTATCGAGATTTTTAAGCAAAGCGCCGCCGCCGGTCAAGACGATGCCGCGATCGACGATATCGGCGGACAGTTCCGGAGGGGTCTGTTCCAGCGCGATTTTGACCGTTTCCACGATGGTATCGATCTGCTCGGAAATAGCCACGCGAATCTCCTCCGAGTCGATCGAGAGGATTTTGGGTATACCGGAAGCCAGGTCGCGGCCTTTGACCTCGATGGTTTCGAGATCCTGGGGGTTGGGATAGGCGTTGCCGATGGTGGTCTTGATGATCTCAGCAGTGCGTTCGCCGATCAGAAGGTTGTACTTGCGCTTGATGTATTGAATGATCGCCTCGTCCATTTTGTCGCCCGCCACACGCACCGACCGGCTGTACACGATACCGGCCAGCGAGATAACGGCCACTTCGGTCGTGCCGCCGCCGATATCGACTACCATGTTGCAGGTCGGTTCGGTGATCGGCAGGTTCGCCCCGATGGCGGCAGCCATCGGCTCTTCGATAAGGAAAACTTCCCGGGCACCGGCCGATTCGGCCGATTCCCTGACCGCTCTTTTCTCAACCTGAGTGATACCGGACGGCACGGCGATGATGATGCGCGGGCGTACGAACGACCGGCGGTTGTGCACTTTTTGAATGAAGTGCCGCAGCATGGCTTCAGTCACCTCGAAATCGGCGATGACGCCGTCCCGCAGCGGCCGGATGGCCACGATACTGCCGGGGGTCCGCCCCAGCATGTGCTTGGCCTCACCTCCGACGGCCAAGACCCGGTTTTTGGAACGACCGTCCATGCTGACGGCCACGACCGACGGTTCGTCTAAAACGATACCCTTCCCTTTGACGTACACCAGTGTGTTGGCGGTGCCCAAATCAATGGCCAGATCGTTCGAGAAAATACCTAAGATGCTGTCAAGAAAGAGATTCATACGACCTCAATAGGCACCCGCGGCTTGGGTGCGTTTGTTTTTGACGTCATTATACAAAAATTTTCCATGCTTCGCTACCAAAATTATACTGTTTTTACAAGAAAAAATGTCGGGTTCGCAAAAACCGGGCCCAAAATGAGCCCTCTTTTTCCCTGAAATTTCGCCAGAAAAGACTGCCATCCAAATGCAGTACGTTTGAATGGCAGTGCGATTATAGCGAGATACTTTTGTAAGCGATCGCGATTAACGTCGGCACCACGACCGGTCATCCGGTTTCCGTATGTGCCATCAGGGTATTCATCACCGTGTCATGCAGTTTGGGTCTGAAGGCTTTGATGCGCTCGTTGGTGCGGTGGGGATGCACCCGATTGGTCAACAAAATCACACCGATCGATTGCTGCAGGTCCAGCCAGAACGAGGTCCCGGTAAATCCGAGATGACCGACGGTGGCGGAGGTGAAGTACCGGCCGCTGCTCGATCCGGTCTTCGACGGTGTGTCGAATCCTAAAGGCCGCTCACCTTTTTTGCCGCGCCGTAAAAAAGTTTGCACCACTTCGACCGGCAAAATCCCTTCCGGTGAATCCCCGCAGAATGCTTTCCATAGGGACGTGATAAGGGTATGGACCGCCCGGGCGCTGCCGAAAAGCCCGGCGTGGCCGGCAATGCCGCCCAGAGCGAAGGCATTCTCGTCATGCACGACACCCTCCAGAAGACGCTGCCGCCAGGGACAGAGCTCGGTAGCGGCCACATCCGGGAATGTCGTCGGTGCCTCGAGATCGACGAAACACAGCGGCGGTCCGCCGCCGTTAAGACCCAGCGGCGTATAGACCGCCTCCCCGACCAATCGGTCGAGCCGTGTACCGGAAATCGTTTCCACCGCCTCGCCGAGAACCATGAAGCCCAGATCGCTGTAAAGTTCCGCTTGCCCGACGGCGTGCGCCAGGGGCGTCCGAGCGATCGCTCTCAGCAGGGCTCTCCGCCGCATCTCGACCGGCAGGCGAACCAGCTCGGAGTAGTACGGTCGGTAATCGGGCAGTCCCGCCGTGTGGCTGAGAAGCTGCCGAACGGTAATGCCCGCTTTCTCGGTCCCTTTGAAAACGCCCAGCAAGGACTCCAGTGGTTGCCCAAGTGCCAGCCGGCCGTCTGCGACCAGCAGCATAACCGCCAGTGTCGTCGCCAGGGG
>JAQAZR010000518.1:0-6337 GCA_032127235.1 Deltaproteobacteria bacterium | reverse complement strand
CCATATCGGTTTGACGGCCGGCGGTCCGGTCCTGAAACGTATCGGGGGACGCACGAGCCCGAGCCGCTGCAGGATGACCCGTCGACGTTTGGCGGAAAGAACGATGTAGGGGAGCAGGAAGGGGAGCGCCAGCAAGAGAGCCGCTGCGGCCGCGATATTGTAAACCCGGATCATGGGGGCACATCCCGTTTTGCGGAATAAAATCCATTCGGGCATCCGGTTGCTGACTCTCTGGAGCCGTGGGGTCTCGTCAGGGCGCTTTCGATCAGGCGGCAAACGCGGTCGGTTCCGCCTTGTCGCTCTTTGATATACTGAAAGGCCCGCCGACGCACATTTTCGCGCTGCGGCGTCTGTGAAAGGATTGCCGCCAGGAGGTCGGCCGCCTGCCGCCAGTCGGTGGCAACCTGGATCAGCCCCAGTTTAAAAAACGCTTCCCCCACCCAGGCAAAGTTGTCCCAATTCGGTCCGATGACCGGGACGACCCCGCTGGTGACCGCTTCGAGAAAATTTTGTCCGCCCAGCGGAGCGAGGCTGCCGCCGACAAAGGCGGCGCGACAGAGCCGATAGGCCGAAACCAGTTCCCCGAAGGTGTCCCACAGGATGACCGTACCCGGAGCGACGGGAGTTGAAACACGGGACCTCAGACGCCAGGTGATCCGGCGTCGATCGAGCCAGCTGGCCCATGCCGCCAACCGCTTCACATGACGGGGAAAAAGGCCGATAACGGTATCGGGCCGCAGCCCTCGGATGGTGGTGATGATATTTTGAATCGCTTCTTCCTCCGCTTCTCTGATCGATCCCATGACAAGCAATTCGACATCCGGTAAGAACAGGGGGGCAAGGGGATTGATGCCGTCGCCGCCGGCGGAATTCATGTCGAGCCGGTCGAATTTTAAGTTCGGAATGACGGCGACCCGTTGGGGTCCGAAAAGCGCCGCAAACCGGCTCGCGTCCGCCGCGGACATTGCCAGGATGCCGTCCGGGCTGAGATGCCGCCAGAACGCCGGCCACCAGCGGTACCGTTTCAGGCTTTTGGCGCTCATCCGGCCATTGACGACCAGGATGCAGGTCCCGGCGCTTTTCAGCGCCGCCAGGTGAGCCGGCCACAGTTCGGTTTCCAGAAGAACCATCAGGGCCGGTTGGATATGTCGAACGGCGCGCTGCATGATCCGCGGTCGATCAAAGGGAAAGTAAGCCGTTTCGACGCGAATACCCCGATCCTGCAGGAAATGTTTCGATCGGGCTTGCTCAAGAATCCCCAGACCCTGGGTCGTGTTGGCGGTCAGCAGAATGCGCACCGGGGTGCCGGGCCGCAGGCGCTTCAGGATCTCCAGGGCCAGGAAAGACTCCCCCACCGACGCGGCCTGGATCCAGATGTCCGACGCTCCCGGCGGGCAAGACCTAAAACGGCGTTGATCGATCCCTTCGCAGAGCCGCCGGTTGCGGGTGATCAGCGGCATGGCCAGCCCCCAGAGCCGGTCGTAGAACAGAAACGCCAGTTTTTCGGGGCTGTTGAGCATCTTATCCTTTTGGTGGCGGCACCATCGATCACGCCCGCTGCGCGCGTCGTTCGAGGGATCGCATGATCCGCTGCCTGCGTCGCCTGATATCGTCCCGCAGCCAGTGGGCAAAGGTCGCGCTGAAGCAGCCGAGCTTTTGCCCTGCTGAAAGAGGCGCCCGCTGCACAATCTTAGCACAGCCGACGTAGAGCATCACGCGGTGACCCCGTTTCCGGCCCAGGCGTTCGTGGTAGCGGGGCAGGCGTTCTTTCCACCGTTCGAAGGCGGCCCGCCGTGTCGATAGACAGTCGTCCAGATGGCAGAAGGACCCCAAAAGGCAGAGTTCGATCGCCAAGAGGCGGTCTGTCCAGGGGTTGATCGGCAGCAACCCGGTCCGTTGCAGTGCGTCGCGGCGGATCAGACTGTAGATGGGGTCGAAGAGCAGCGCTTGGGGATTTTGCAGCAGCCGCAGGGTAAGGCAAAGGCGTTGATAAGGGGTAGGCGCATCGACACGCGGCCCGGGTACGTCGATGGACTCGATGCGTCCCGCGTCGTCCATGAAGCGCCACTGGGTCGTGACGCCGACAGCATCCGGGCGCGTGTCGAGAACCGCCACGCACTTGCGCGCGTATGCGGGCTCCAGCCAGTCGTCGGCGCCCATCCAGCGGAAGAACTCGCCGCGGGACAGCTCGTATACCCGATTGAAGTTTTCGATCTGACCGATGTCTTCCTCGTTCAGGGCGCAGCGCACACGCCGGTCGCGTTCGGCGTAGCGCCGCATCACCTCGGGTGTTTTGTCGGTCGAAGCGTTGTCGCAGACGACGATCTCGAAGTCGTCGAAATCCTGGGCCAGGAGCGAATCGAGGGCCCGGCCGAGGAAGCGTTCACCGTTGCGTACCGGAATCGCGAAGCTCACCCGCGGCAGGGGCCGGTCCGAAATCGGCCCGGAATCGATAGTCGAGGCGGGCGCAGCAGCCTGCGGGGTCACCGGCTGCCCGCTCCCGTCGTTATTTTCACCGGAAGTCATCACGTCGTTTTGAGCCTTCTTTAGAATCGACGGATTTTGGTTTAGATGCACGGAAATATGCCAGAGCTATCTGTATTGGTCAAGGACAAAGGCATAAGTGCAGCAGTTCTCGGTGAATACAAGGACCCAATGGATTACGCCGGGTGACCGGAGTTTAATCCCGCCACAGATAATGCAAAACTCGCGCAAAGTGAGCATTTTGGAATTAGGCGCCAAAGATCGGATACCTTTTTACATTATCGAATTATTCTGTTATTTTGGGCGCCGAAAAACATGAACCCTGAACCCGACCCGGGGGAAACGAACCCATGCGGTCATGTGCCGGTGCCGGGACTCGGTGCCTGTCTGTGGAATAATTTTCCTACTTTCAGTGCCGACGGTCTATTCAATTATGACATCCCCTGTAAAAAAATAATCATTACGAGATCGATCGCATCGACAAAGAGGAGTTGCGCCATGATTGTCGCCATTCTAGCAGGAGGTCTTGGCACGAGATTGGCCGAGGAAACCGAAATCCGACCCAAACCGATGGTCGAGATCGGCGGCAAACCGATCTTGTGGCACATCATGAAAATCTACGCACACTACGGCTTCAAGGATTTCGTCATTGCCCTCGGCTACAAGGGGGAGCACATCAAGAAATACATGGTGGACTGCTGCTCTCTGACCAGTAATCTCACCGTCGATCTGAAAAACGGCCGAGTCGTGCGGCACGAGGGCAACGATCTGGATTGGACGGTTAAGCTGATCGACACCGGCATGAAAACCCAGACCGGCGGCCGGATCAAAAGGTTGGCACCTTACGTCGACGGCCAAACTTTTATGCTGACATGGGGGGATGGCGTTGCCGATATCGATCTGACCAAGCTTTTGGCGTTTCACCGGTCGCACGGCAAGCTGGCCACCTTGACGGCCGTGCGGCCGCCGGCAAGATACGGTCACCTCGAACTCGACGGCGACAGCATCACCGAGTTTTCCGAAAAGCCTCAGACCCGGGAAGGATGGATCAACGGCGCCTTTTTTGTCTTGGAACCGGGTGTCTTCGATTATATCGCGGGCGATGACACCCAGTGGGAAAAGGAGCCGCTGGAAAATCTCGCCCGTGACGGCCAGCTGAAGGCTTACCGGCACACCTCCTATTGGCAGTGCATGGATACCCTGAGAGAAAAATACATACTGGAAAATGTCTGGAATTCCGGCAACGCTCCCTGGCGGGTTTGGAAGGAATGAAAATGAAAGTTCTGGTCACGGGATCGCGGGGGTACATCGGCACGGTCCTGGTACCCATGCTGCAGCAAAAAGGTCACGAGGTGATCGGGCTGGACACCGATCTCTATCAAAGATGCACGTTTGACGGAGAGGTGCCGGACATAAAAACCATCGCAACAGATGTCCGCGATCTGTACGAGGACGATCTGGCGGGCTTCGATGCGCTCATTCATCTGGCCGGCTTGTCAAACGATCCCCTCGGGGACTATCGGCCCGAACTGACCGAAGAAATCAATGCGAGGGCCGCCGTCAGGCTGGCTGAATCGGCCAAGGCTGTGGGCGTTAAAAGGTTCCTGTTCGCCTCGTCCTGCAGCAACTACGGTGCGGCGGGAGCGGACTTTCTCTCCGAGGAGGCGGCTTTCAATCCGGTTACGCCCTACGGAATTTCGAAAGTCAAGGTGGAAGCGGCCTTGAGAAAAATGGCGGATGGCGGCTTCAGCCCCACCTTCATCAGGGCCTCCACAGCCTACGGCTTGTCGCCCCGCATCCGCTTCGACCTGGTTACGAACAATCTGACGGCCTGGGCGTTTACCACCGGACAGGTCTACCTGAAAAGCGACGGCTCCCCGTGGCGCCCGATCGTTCACATCGAAGACATTTCCCGGGCGTACATTGCTGCCCTGGAAGCCTCCCGGGAATTGATCCACAATGAAGCCTTCAACGTCGGCACCACGACGGAAAATTATCAAATCCGAGACATCGCGGAGATCGTGCGTGAGGTGGTGCCGGGCTGCCGGATCGAATACGCTCCCGACGCGGGACCGGACAAGCGCTGCTACCGGGTGGACTGCAACAAGATCGCCAAGGTGCTGAGGGATTTCAAACCGCAGTGGACGGCACGGCGCGGTATCGAGCAGCTCTATGACGCCTACAAACGTGTCGGCCTGACCCTCGAGGAATTCGAAGGGCCCAAATTCAAACGGATTGCCCACGTCAAAAAACTGATCGAAGAGGGGAAGCTGGATGAGAACCTGCGCTGGACGGACGGTTACAGGGGATAAATAAAATGGCGGATGGCAAGCAAACCCGTTGAGATCATCGAGTCAAAAGGTCGTGTGATGAAAGTGCAGGATGCAAGATGTCGTTCATGCCGGGAAAAAGGTCTGGAAGTCTTCTTGGACTTGGGGGCTAAACCGCCGTCAGACCGCATATTGACAAAAGAAATGCTCGATCAGACCGAACGGTTTTATCCGCTTGAAGTCGCTTTTTGCCCGAATTGCAGTCTGGTGCAGGTCTTGGAGACCGTTCCACCCGAGGAATTGTTCACTCTGGGGTATGAGTATTATTCTTCCTTCATACCGGCTCTCTTGCAGCATTCGCGTGACAATGTGCTGGAGCTCATCGAATCGCTTCAGCTTGGCGCGAGCCACCTTGTTGTTGAAGTGGCCAGTAACGATGGATACCTGCTGAAGAACTACCTCGCGGCTGGGATTCCGGTTCTCGGCATCGATCCGGCGCCGGGCCAGGCCCAAGCGGCGGTGACAGCAGGCGTGCCGACACTGAACGCCTTTTTTACCGCCGAGCTGGCGAAAAAGCTGCGGGGTGAGGGGAAACAAGCCGATGTCGTCCATGCCAACAACGTGCTGGCCCATGTGGCCGACACCAACGGTTTTGTCCAAGGGATTCGCATTCTGTTAAAAGATTCCGGTGTTGCGGTGATTGAGGTGCCGTATGTGAAGGAATTGATCGATCACTGCGAATTCGACACCATATATCACGAACACCTCTGTTATTTCTCGGTGACGGCCTTGGATCATTTACTCAGGCGCCATGGCCTGTTCCTGAACGATGTCAAACGAATCCCGATCCATGGAGGGTCTCTGCGACTTTACGTGGGGCCGAGGGAAGAGGTGAGCGACCGTGCGAGAAAACTGCTGGCTGATGAGGTCGAGCAGAAGATGGACAAAATCGACTATTACCGTAACTTCACGCAAAGGGTTGAAAAACTCAAGGTTGATTTATCGAACCTTCTGCACGCGATTAAAAATCGGGGCCAAAGAATTGCGGCTTACGGCGCGGCTGCCAAAGGCACGATGATGATCAACTACGTCGATATCGGCACCGATTTAGTGGACTTTGTGGTCGATCGGAACACCCATAAGCACGGCAAATACATGCCCGGAAAACACATTCCGATTTTCGATACGGAAAAACTCCTCAGCCAAATGCCCGATTATGTGTTGATTCTGGCCTGGAATTTCGCCGCAGAAATCATGGCGCAGCAAGACGTGTACCGGCAGAAAGGCGGCCGTTTTATCATTCCGGTTCCCGAACCCAGGATTGTTTGACCCTTTCGTTTCCATTCAAACTGCAAAGTCGACCCCCGCTCATGAAAACCGACCCTGATACCCCCGCAGAGAGGCTGGATTGCCCCAGTTGTGATTCGGTGGATATTCGCCTTTTCCACGAAATGAAAGATGTCCCGGTCAATACCGTCAGGAATAGCTATTCCCTTGACGCGGCGCTCGCTTTTCCGCGCGGCGATATTGTCCTCGCTTTCTGCCGCCAATGCGGATTCATTTTCAACACGCGCTTTGATCAG
>JAQAZR010000517.1:0-6137 GCA_032127235.1 Deltaproteobacteria bacterium | reverse complement strand
AACCTGATGCGCCGAAAGGGCAAGGCCGCCTTCGTGCTGGCGGGACTCGCCATCGGCATCGCCACGGTCGTTGCCGTCATCAGCTTCGTCGAGGCCATGACCGGTGACATCAACCACAAACTCGAAAAGTACGGCGCCAATATCCTGATCGTTCCCCACGCCGAGAGTCTGCCGCTCACTTACGGCGGCCTCTCGCTGGGTGGGGTCTCTTTTGAAATGGAGGAAATCCGCGAGACAGACCTTGCCCGGGTGAACTCTATCAAGAATTACCGCAACATCGCCGCACTGGGACCGCTGGTTCTGGGTGTTGTGCACGTCGATACCCATCGGGTCCTGCTCTCGGGCGTTAATTTTACAACTGCCGGGATCCTTAAACCCTGGTGGGTTGTCGACGGCGCCTTTCCCGAGACCAAAGGTGTCCTTCTGGGAGCCGAGGCGGCACGTGTTTTGAACCTGCGCACCGGCAGCCCGGTCAACATCAAGAGCCGACAGCTGCTCGTGTCGGGCGTTCTGCGTCCGACCGGCAGCCAGGACGACCAGCTGATCTTCACCACCATGGCCACCGCCCAAGAAATATTGGAAAAAAGCGGCCGGGTATCGATGGCCGAGGTCGCGGCACTTTGCCAGAATTGTCCCATCGACGATATGGTGCAGCAGATCTCCGAAGTGTTGCCCGGCGCCAAAGTCATGGCGATTCAACAGGTGGTTAAAGGCCGCATGGAAACCCTGGCCCATTTCAGAAAGTTCAGCTACGGGGTCTCGGGCGTGGTCATCCTGATCGGCGCCCTGGTGGTTCTGGTGACTATGATGGGCAGCGTCCGGGAACGTACCGAGGAAATAGGCATCTTCCGGGCGATCGGTTTTCGCAAGAGCCACATCATGCGGATCGTATTCCTGGAAGCCGGTATCGTCTCGGTGCTCGCCGGATTGATAGGCTATGCGGCCGGCTTTGCCGCCACATCGGTGGGGCTTCGGCTGTTTATCGAAGATCGCATGGTCCACCTGAATGTCAGTCCAGGACTGGCCGCCTTTTCATTCGGGCTGGCGCTGGTCATCGGCCTGGCATCGAGTGCTTACCCGGCATTGATGGCCGCGCGCATGGACCCCAATGACGCACTCAGAGCCCTGTGAAAACTTATATCGTGGGAGACAACCATGAGTTACATCGAAGCTAGTAATCTCGTCAAAAAATACGGCAGTGGCGAAGCGACCGTCACGGCCATTTCCGATATGAATTTCACCATCGCTTCAGGGGAATTTGTCGGCATCATGGGGGTTTCGGGATCCGGCAAATCGACTCTCCTGTCGGTTATGGGTGCGATGAACGCGCCCACCTCAGGCTGTTTCGTGGTGGACGACATCGACATCTACCGCCTGAAGTCCGAAAAGCGCGCCGATTTCCGTCGGGAGTTTCTCGGGTTCGTTTTTCAGAGCTTTCACCTGGTGCCCTACCTCACGGTTATCGAAAATGTCATGTTGCCGCTGGCGATCGTCAAAGCCTCCGGTAAAAAAAAGCGGCTGATGGCCGAGTCCGCCCTGGCTGCCGTCGGTCTCCAAAGCAAGAGCCATCGTCTGCCGAACCAGATATCCGGCGGTGAAAAAGAAAGGGTCGCCATTGCCCGGGCCATCGTAAACGAGCCGCCGATTCTGCTGGCCGATGAACCCACTGGGAACCTGGACACCAGGACCAGCCGGGAAATCATGGATTTGCTGCGCCAGCTCAACGACGGTGGAATGACCATCGTCATGGTCACCCACAGCCCGGATTGTGCTGCATTCGCCGGCCGGGTCTTGCAGATCTCAGACGGCCTGTTGATATCGGACAACTAAAATTCCGTTACACGATAACACCGGCGGATAGCAGCCGTGTTTGATTGCCGCTCCCGCCGGTCTTCCCCTGCAAAGTCAAACCTCAAATCGCTTCGGTTTTAGCTACACGTACTAACAATCATGCTCGAAATAGTGCAGAAAAAACGGCCGCGTGAATATTATTTCCGTCTATTTCGTTCACGAGAACTGTCTTGACAGGCAGGGTTATTAACTTGTAATAGTTCTATTTTGGTTATTGACCGCGGTTCAGATCGCTCAGTGTTTAGTGAATCCCAAGTGCTTAAATTTACAACAATTCCGTAAATGGACCAAGTTCTAGACGCGTATAGTTGACGTCGAACGATCCATCGGCTGTCCGGTAAAAAAGACTATCGCGGCTCAAAGCTGACATGTCGAAAATCATATCTTGCAGTATCGTCAGGACTTGGAGTTAAGGTTCATGACAGACACCGGTTTACCAGGAAAGCGTCCTCTTTTGCTGCTTATTGCCGGGGCCAAGGGCGCGATTGCGTCGACGTTGGCAATCGCCATTACAGCCTGCCGCAGAACGCCTGAAATGGTCATACCCAGCCTGACAACCCAAGGCAAATTCCCGTTTCTATCGGCAGTTGAAGAGACGCAGATCACCGGCTGGGACAGTAACCCGCAGACCCTGACGGCATCGGCTCTTTGTCAGGGTATCGTTCCGGAGCCCGTTTGCCGTCTCCACGCCGACCAACTGGATCTAATTACAGTCAAGACGGCCCCGGCACCGGACCAGGATCTCCAAGGCCAGGTAGCTCAATTGGCGACCGACATTCGAGAATTTCGAAAGGCGCATGACAGATGCTTACCGGTTCTCATCAACCTGCTTCCCGCCGCTCCCCTGAATAATTTCGATCACTGCCGAAGCCTGTCGGAACTCTATGAAACCGCCGGTAACCGCAGTATGCCGGACCTTGCTTACGCTTTGGCAGCGGTTACCTCGGGTGTTCCGGTGGTCAACTTCACACCCAATGCCGTCGAGATACCGGCACTCGTCACAGAGGCCGTCAAAAGGGGTGTGCCGCTGTGCGGACGCGACGGCAAGACCGGCCAGACCTATCTTAAAGTGGTGCTGGCGTCGGCCTTGAAAGCCCGGAGATTGTCGGTCGACGGATGGTACAGCCTCAACATCCTCGGCAATGCAGATGGAAAGAATCTGATGGAGCCGGAACGGGCCGCAGGCAAAGTCGCCAACAAAACCGACCTGCTCGACGAAATTCTCGGCTACCCGGTCGGCGGGCGCTACGGAACATCGACCCATAAGGTTCACATCGATTACTACGCGCCGCGGGGGGATGCCAAGGAGGCCTGGGATGTCATTGACTTCAGAGGGCTGTTCGACCTGCCGATGAGCCTCCGTCTCAACTTGCAGGGCCGGGATTCCATCCTGGCCGCACCAATGGCTCTTGACCTCAGCCGCTGGATGGCCGCGCTGCAGCTGGCCGGCCACAGCGGGCCGGTGCCCGAATTGGGATTCTACTTCAAAAAACCGGTCGGACCGAAGGCGCCCCGGACCTTTCAGGAGCAGCTCAACAGCATGGATCTGTTGGAACGTCGCTGTGAGGAAAAAATGTCATTCGCTGCGTCTAAAGCAGGAGAGCGACCATGATATTCGGTTACAGCACCAACGCTTTCGTCAAATCCGATCTTTTCGACGCGGTTGAGAAAATTGCCGGCCTCGGTTTCCGCGGGGTCGAAATCATGGGGGACCGGCCGCATCTCTATCCTCCCGATTTTGATAAGAAAAAGATGGTCCGGCTTAAAGAGCTTCTCGAACACCACCGTCTCGCGATTACCAATATCAACAGCTTCACCCTGTTTGCAGTCGGCGACACCTACCTGCCGTCATGGATCGAAGCGGACCCAAAACAGCGTGAGGTCCGCATTCGTCATACGCTCGACAGCCTTGAGGTCGCCCGTTTCCTGGGATGCGAAAATATTTCTGTACCGCCGGGCGGCCCCCTAACCGACGGAATTTCCCGTGAAACGGCCGTCAAGCTGTTCCATAAAGGCCTGGAGCGCGTGATACCTCTGGCAGAGGAGCTGGGCATCAAAATCCTGATCGAACCAGAGCCGAACTTGCTGATGGAAAACACACCGGAATTCAAATCGTTCATCAAGGATGTCAAATCCAATGCCGTCGGTTTGAACTTCGACATCGGCCACTTTTACTGCGCCGGTGAAAACCCGGCTACGGCGTTCGAAGAGCTCTTCGAGTGGATCGGTCATGTTCATATCGAAGATATCGCTCCGTCCCGCCTGCATGCCCATCTGATTGCCGGGCACGGCGCCATCCGCTTTATCGATGTCTTCGACACCATGAAGCGACTCGGTTATCGCGGCGATATCAGCCTTGAGCTCTATCCTTACGTCGACACCCCCGTGGAAGCCGGACGGGAAAGCCTTTCCTATCTGATGCCGATCTTCGTCCAGGCTGGCCTGGACGTCGGTACCTGAACCCCTGCTGTCGTCATTGAAATGAAAGCGCTCTATTTCACAGAACACGGGGACCTGGATGTCATCCAATATGGTGATGTTTCCGACCCATCTGCGGGTCCCGATGATGTGGTCGTGCGGGTCCGAGCCTGCGCTTTGAATCATCTGGATATCTGGGTGCGCCGGGGTTGGCCAGGCCTGAAGCTTGATATGCCGCACTGGTGCGGGGCCGATGTCGCCGGTGAAATCGTCGAGGTCGGACGGAACGTCACCGGCTGGCGTGCATGCCAGGCCGTCATCGTCGACCCCGGTATCAATCTGGCTGCCGACGAATATACCCGCCGCGGAGAGGATTCGTTGAGCCCCGGCTACCACGTTATCGGGGAGCACACCCGCGGCGGCGCCGCCGAGTATCTGGCGGTACCGGCCGCGAACCTGGCCGCCAAGCCTGACGGCCTCGAATTCCCTGCTGCCGCAGCGCCGCTATTGGTCAGCCTGACGGCCTGGCGCATGCTGATCCACCGGGCCCGCCTGAGGGCCGGTGAAACGGTGTTGGTGGTCGGATCCGGCGGAGGGGTTAACAGCATGGCGATTCAAATTGCCAAGCTCGCCGGAGCCAGGGTCTATGCAGTGGCCGGAAACCGGCTAAAAGCCGAGAAAGCCGGGGAACTGGGCGCCGACGTCGCCCTCGATCGTTCCAAAGTCGACTGGAGCAAGGAAATCTATCGGTTGACCGACAAACGCGGTGTGGATGTCGTGGTGGACAACGTCGGCCAGGCCTCCATCAACCAGAGCATGCTGGCGGTGACCCGCGGCGGCCGAGTCGTCATAGTCGGCAACACCTCCGGCCCGAAAGCGCAGATCGACATGCGCTACATCTTCGGCAAACAGATCAGCCTGATCGGCAGCACCATGGGATCCCATCAGGATTTTCGCGACATTGTCGAGCTGGTCTGCACCGGTCGACTGAAACCGGTCATCGATCGCATCCTGCCGCTCAGCGAAGGAAAGACAGCTTACGGTTTGATGGAGCGCGGCGAGATATTCGGCAAGATCGTGCTGACGCCTTAAAGCGAGAAGAAGCTACTTGAGTGTTCGGCGAGTCTTTACGCTAATGATCCACTTATTCCCCGCGTTCGTATTTTTTCATCAATTCTCTGAATATCACCAGTTTCTGCACATCCTGCGTCCCCTCACCCAGTGACGATGCCCAGGCATCCATCGGGTATTTGTGGATCGGGTGCTCGAAAACGACCGAAGCGGCACCGAAAATGTCGGCTGCCCAAGGCGTTATTTTCCTTGCGATCTGTACGGCGAGATACTTGGCCAATGATGATTCCTGGCGAAAATCACCGCCGGCGTCCGCGACACTGCAGGCTTTCAAGAGCATAAGGCGCGCCGCTTCCATTCGGGCGTAGAAATCGGCGAATTCGAATGTCTTGGCTTGAAATTCGACAATCTTTTTCCCAAAGATCTCCCGCTTTCGGGCCCGGTCCAACGCCATTTCGAAAGCGCCGGCCGCCGTTCCCAAGGTCAGGGCGCTGATCGGAAGACGGCTCCATGTAAACACCTCGAGCACCTGTTGAAGTCCTCGTCCGCGCTCGCCCAAAAGGTGGTCATCCGGTACGAACACGTCACTGAACTTCAGTCGTGTGAGGTCCGACGGAATCCACACTTGTTTGTTGAGCTTCGTGCGTTTGATATTCGGCGAGTTTAATTCCACCAGGAACATCGAGAGGCGGCGGGTTCGGGTCGCTTCGGGATCCGAAACGGTTGTGATGACGCCCAGATCGGCGATATAACCATTGGTGACGTATGCCTTGGTTCCACTCAGCCGCCAGCCGCCC
>JAQAZR010000516.1:0-3908 GCA_032127235.1 Deltaproteobacteria bacterium | reverse complement strand
AACCCCGGGAGAGCGACGCGTTTTGGCATGCCTCTATGCCCGCAGCGACAAGCTGTCGCCAAAATGCGAATATGCTCTTTATGACGCCGCGGTTCAACTCGAGCGCGCGGTAGCCGCCCTCGCCTATGTTGCGAACGAGTGCGATGCGGACCTGGAAAAGCTGTGCAGTGCGGTTAAACCCGGAGAGGGGCGCCTGATCAATTGTCTCCAGAAAAACGAGAAGCAAGTGAGCAATCGCTGCAAACAGGCTGTCAAAAAAGTCGAAGGAGAGTTGAAATAAGCCTAGTTGGGAGATCGAATATTTTCTGAAACAGGATCGATTGTCTCTATTTGATGGTTTCGGAAACGTGATCGGGGGGAGTGAGCCGGCTCCCCCCCTATATTTTTATGCTGGTTCTATACACGGCATCGAATAAATTATAAGAAAATTTAGTAAAGGTTAACCAGTGCGACGTTTTTGTATTATAATACAGGCGCAATTATTTATATGAAGCGGTATAAAGCGTCAATACATACCTGTATGGGTTTAAAGTGCCGGGTGAATAAGTGATGCTGATTGCCGTCGAATCGGGGGCCTGGTCTTGAATCGAACACTTCGAAAAACACTGCGCTGGTCGCTTCTCGCCGTCGTCATCGCAGCAATAGGCGCCATCATATGGCACTACACACGACCCGTTCCGGTGGAAATCGTCATCCGGCCCGTCGAAACCGGCCAGGTGGACAAGATTGTCGCCAACACCCGGGCCGGGACAGTCGAGGCCTGCCGCCGCGCCAAACTCTCCCCCAGCATCGGCGGCCAAATCGCTAAGTTGCCGGTCAAAGAAGGCGACAGCGTCTCCGCCGGCCAGCTCCTGTTGGAATTGTGGAACGACGACCTGGTTGCCCAAACCGCATTGGCCCAGAGCGAGGTGACTTCGGCCGAATCAAGGGCGAAGTCAGCCTGCCTCCAGGCCGAGGTGGCCCAACGGGAGGCCGATCGTCAAATCAAGTTGCGCCGATCGGGCTCCGCTTCAGAAGAGCAGGCCGACAAGACCATAACCCGCGCGCAATCCTTACAGGCGGAATGCGAAGCTACCCGGGCGTCGGTACAAACCAGCCGGGCCAGGGTGGGAGTGGCCAAGGCGAACCTGGACCGAACCCGCCTGACGGCACCGTTCAACGGAATCATCGCTCAGATCAACGGGGAGCTCAGCGAGTTTGTCACGCCTTCACCCATCGGCATTCCGACACCGCCGGCCGTGGATATCGTGGATGTAAGCTGCTTTTACGTGACAGCCCCTATCGATGAGGTCGATGCGGCCGCCATCGATGTGGGCCTGCCGGCCATCATCAGTCTCGATGCCTTCGGTGACAGACACTTTTCCGGTCGGGTCCGCCGCATCGCGCCGTTTGTTTTGGACCGTGAAAAGCAGGCCCGCACCGTCGATGTGGAGGTCGAATTCACCCGGACGGAGGATTTCAAGCACCTTCTGGCCGGATACAGCGCCGACGTGGAAATCGTTCTGGATGCCCGGAAGAACACCCTACGGATACCCACCCACGCGATATTGGACGGCAAACGGGTTTTCGTCTACCTCCCGGATCGGAAAGTGATCCGGGAGCGGTCCATACAAGCCGGGCTGTCGAACTGGGAATACACTGAAGTCGTTTCCGGCCTGAAGCCGGGTGAACAGGTGGTTGTCAACGTGGATCGTTCCGGCATTGCGGACGAAGCTCCCGCCGTCGTCATGAAGGAGACCCCTTGATCGAGCTGAAGGGCATCGGGCGCACATTCCAGGTCGGCACCGAGGCCGTGCATGCCCTGCAGGCGGTCGATCTCACTGTGCGGGACGGTGAATACCTGTCTGTCATGGGTCCGTCGGGCTCCGGAAAGTCGACGCTGTTGAACATCATCGGCCTGCTTGACCACCCGGACAGCGGTGTCTACCGGCTGGATGACGTGAACGCGACCGGATTGAACGACACGCAGCAAGCGGCCGTCCGCCGTCACAAAATCGGGTTTGTCTTTCAGTTTTTCCACCTTGTGCCGCGCCTGACCGCCGCCGAAAACGTCGAACTGCCCCTGATCCTGGCCGGAGTGGATCCCGACGAGCGGAAAAAACGACTCGGTCAAGCCCTCGAGGCACTGGGGATTGCCGACCGGGCTCGGCATCGCCCGGACCAGCTCTCCGGCGGACAACGCCAGCGGGTGGCCATTGCCAGGGCCACCATCATGCGGCCCGGCATCATCCTTGCGGATGAACCGACCGGAAACCTGGACCGCACTTCCGGAAACGACGTCCTCGATATTCTTGAAGATCTCAATAAGGAAGGTAAAATCCTGATCATGGTCACCCATGATCCCGAACTCGGCCGGCGGGCGAAAAGACAAATCCTGATGCTCGACGGCCGTATCGGTTCAGATTCCGGAAAATCCGCGTGAAGACATTCGACGTTCTTCGGTTCAGTTTCCGGGCTGCCACCGGCTATCCGGCCCGCACCCTTCTCACACTCCTGGCGATGGCCATTGGTGTGGGCGCGGTCATCTTGTTGACTGCCCTTGGTGAAGGCGCCCGCCGCTATGTGACCCGCGAGTTCACTTCCCTGGGGACCCACCTGCTGATTGCCATCCCGGGCCGCTCTGAAACTACCGGGGGGCCTCCTCCTATGCTTGGCGAAACCCCGCGGGATCTCACGCTCGAAGATGCCCTGGCATTGAAGCGCAGCTCGGCCATACGGCGCGTTGCACCGGTCGCGATAGGCAGCGCACCGGTGGCCTGGCAGCAGCGGGAGCGGGAAGCGACCATCATGGGCTCCACGGCGGAAATGTTCGACATTCGACAGCTGTCGATGGCCCAGGGCCGCTTTCTGCCGGCCGGCAACCCGTCGCGCGGTTCTGCCGTGTGTGTGCTGGGGTACAAAATCAAGCGTGAGCTCTTCGGCAACTCGTCTCCGCTGGGCGAATGGGTGCGCATCGGTGGCCGTCGTTTTCGGGTGATCGGCGTCATGGCCGCCAAGGGGCAGAGTCTCGGTCTGGACATGGGTGACATCGCCATCATACCGGTGGCATCGGCTCAGATGCTTTTCAACACGTCCTCCCTATTCCGGATCATGGTACAGGCCGTTGGTCGGGAGGCCGTTCCCCAAGCCAAGAAAGCTATATTGAATATCATTCGGGATCGCCACGAAGGCGAGGACGATGTGACCGTCATCACCCAGGATGCCCTGCTGAAGACGTTCGACCGGATATTCAACGCCCTGACGCTCACCGTCGGGGGGATCGCCGCCATCAGTCTGGCCGTTGCGGGAATCCTGATCATGAATGTCATGATGATCTCCGTGTCCCAGCGAAAAACGGAAATCGGCCTGCTGAAAGCGATCGGCTCCCCCCGGAGCCAAATCCTGCGTCTGTTTCTCTCCGAATCGGCGGTGCTGTCATTGATCGGGTCATTTTTGGGAGTGGTGCTGGCCCTGGTTGGCACCTGGGCCTCCCTGCGATTTTATCCTAATTTTCCGGTTACCATTCCGTGGTGGGCGCTGACCGCCGCCACCGTCGTGGGGTTGTTTACCGGCCTTGTATTCGGCGTTCTGCCCGCTCGCCGGGCCGCCGGCTTGGAACCGGTAGAAGCGCTTTCCAGAAGGTAGCCGGCATGGGCTTCAACGATTTCATACGGTTGTCACTGGGGGCTGTTTTCAGCTACCGGCTGCGGAGCTTCCTGACCGCTCTGGGCATTGCCGTGGGTGTGGCAGCGGTGGTGCTGCTCACGTCTCTGGGAGAAGGCGTTCACCGATTCGTGCTGAGCGAGTTCACGCAGTTCGGCACCAATCTGATCGGCATCAACCCCGGCAAGACCACCACCGTGGGTGTTTCCGGGGCGATCATCAGCAACGTGCGACCGATGACGCTCGAAGACGCCCAAGCGATGAAG
>JAQAZR010000515.1:0-4792 GCA_032127235.1 Deltaproteobacteria bacterium | reverse complement strand
TCGATGCCGGCGGCTTATGAATTGATATAAAAAAGAATTTTTGTATATTTTTTTTCTGTTGGTATGCGTCAGAAGAACAACCACCCTCAAGCCTGGCCGAGGGAAACAAGATACTTGCAAATGATGAATCGGTCAAGTGGTCATCAAAACCAACAGATCTGATAAAACAGAGATCAAAAAATTCTTTTTAAAAATCAGCGGCCCCCAGCAGAGGTGGCCACGGCCCCTTCCAGGGGCCATCCTCATACCCCCAGCTCTGCTGGTGGTCGCTGATTTTTACTTGCTATTTGATACCGGGTGCCTTATATTCTGCAGCGATTCGTTTCGGATCGCAACCATCAACATAATTTTGTTTTGACGATTACAAATGGTGGCCCGGCCGGTTTTGGTCGGGCGTTTTTGTTGCAACAGAGAGGCTCTTATTTGCTGGGTGGGTCGACTGTTGACAGGCAACAGGCATATGACCCGCAAGGGTTATATGCGACCCGCAGTATTTTTCAAAACGCAAACAGGAGCTTCATGATGACCCCCGACTTTAACGAGTTTGACCTGCAGCCGCTGCTGGTGCAGACGGTCGCCGACATCGGCTACACCACACCGACACCGATCCAGTCCGCCATCATTCCGGCCATGCTTGCCGGGCAGGATGTGATTGGCCAATCCCAGACAGGGTCCGGTAAAACCGCGGCGTTTGCCTTGCCCATCCTGCATAACCTTCAAACCGGCCAGCGCCATGTGCAAAGTCTGGTGATAACCCCCACCCGGGAGCTGGCCATCCAGGTGGCGGATGCCATGGTCACTTACGGCCGGCAGGTCAGCGTGCGTGTCCTGGCCGTCTACGGCGGCCAGCCTTATGACCGCCAGATCAGCCGTCTCAAAAAAGGCGTGGACGTTGTGGTCGGAACCCCCGGTCGCCTGCTTGACCTGATCCGCAAAAACGTGCTCGAACTCGAACGGGTGGCGACCGTCGTACTCGATGAGGCCGATGAAATGTTAAGCATGGGCTTTATCGCGGACATCGAGGCTATTCTGGATCAAACCGTGTCCAGCCGTCAGACCGCCCTTTTTTCGGCTACCTTGCCCCAGCGCATTCTGCGGTTGGCCGAGCGATACATGAATGCACCCCAATCTTTTAAGGTTGGATGCAAACAACTCACCGTGGAGACCGTCGAACAGCGCTATTACCTGGTTAATGAAGCCGACAAACTGTCAGCGCTCACGCGCTTGTTTGAAATCGAGCCCGTCGCCAGTGCGCTTGTCTTTGCCCGCACACGTCTTGGCACGGCCGAGCTGGTCAATGAGCTGGCGCTGCGGGGATTTCCGGCCGAGGCTTTGAACGGAGACATGAGCCAGGATGCCCGGGGACAGGTCCTCAACCGCTTCCGTGACAACAAGCTCAAAGTGCTGGTGGCGACCGATGTGGCCGCCCGCGGGCTTGACATCGACGATATATCGCATGTCTTCAACTATGATATTCCACAGGATCCGGAAATCTATGTGCACCGCATCGGCCGCACCGGGCGGGCCGGGAAAACGGGTATTGCCATCACCCTTTTGACGCCCAAGGAACGCTGGGGGTTGCGCCGGATTGAAGGGTTTATTAAACAAAAAATCACTCGCATGATGCTGCCGAGCGCTGAAGATATCAAACTGAACCGCGAAGCGCAGCTGGTGGAGAAAATGGTGGTCTGGTTGCGGCGCGGTCGCTGCAGCCGGGAGCGGGAGATCGTGGCACAGCTGCTTGAAGACGGTCACGAGCTGGCAGAGGTTGCCGCTGTGGCCCTGAAACTGGCGCGCGCAGAGGAAAAGCAGCGCCCGATTTCTCCTCTTACGGCGGTGACGGAATTCAGCACCCCTGTTACCGGGCAAGCGCTCAAGCGCTCCGATCGCCGAAAAGGACGCGGTCGGGAGAGCGCTTCCCACGAAAAAGGAATGGTGCGCCTTTTGCTGAGCACCGGCCGGGCCGACGGCGTTCGCATCAATCATGTCGTGGGCACGATATCCCATTATGCCGACATTCCCGGCCGTTCGTTGGGTAAAATCAGCATTCAGAAGCAACACACCCTGGTGGATGTGCCTGAAAAACTTGTCGAGCGGGTGCTGGGCAAAGACCTCAACTACCGCATCGGCAACAAAACCGTCACGGTTCAGCGGGCCTGAATCTTTTACCCTTAAGTTGTAGAAATTCCGAGACGTTCAATTAGGGGGGCTGCTTTGGTAAATTTAAATTTTGTCTGCAAATGCATCGAGGACACCATCGACGGCCTGCAGGACGGCCTGTCCCATTTTTCAGGTTCCAGTCGCGCCGCAATCATCTATGCGACCACCCCTGACGATCCGATACGCATCTACGATCCCCAAAATCTATTGCGGGGACATGAACCCATCCTTGAAGAACTTTATCTTGTTTCCGGCGACTGGCGCAAGAATATCAGGTTTTCGGGCAAAATAGAGAAATTCCGAAATATGGTGCCGGAAAAAAATTTGGAATTGACCGGCCTCATTTCCTGGGGCGGCCGATCCAGTTCCGTCTTTTACCAGATGTGGTTTACCGAGCATCATCCGAACATGTGTTCCATCGGCCCCACGGAGTGTTGGTTGGAACACGCTGGATGGCGGTTTTCCCATGACGTTGCCAATGAAGAAGAGTTGTACACCGGAATATCAGGCAGCTTTCTCAGTGAATATTCGACTCATGCCATCCGGGATTATGTGGTTGATCAAATGAATGTCATTCTCGGGTGGGATACCCAGCTGCGGGTATATCCGATTCTGGATGCCGTGCTGGGTATTTCCAGAACCCGCGAAGAGGGACAATGGCCCGTCGGCGAGCTGATTTTTATCGACCTGCGATCTCTTGCGGAATTGGAGTTTTTTGCCAGGTTCCCTGAAACGGAACAGCCCGACCTGATAAATTTCAAGCACGTGCGCAAACTTCTGCTGTCTGTGGAGGATTCAGATCGCCGGCTGGTGTCGGAAGGCAAAACCATCTTGGGAATTGTCGGTGAAAAACTGCCGGCATTCAGCATCATCGCCGACTATAGAGGCAGACACGGATTTTTGCGCATCAACGACGCTGCTGTCTGCAGCTTTTCCGACGGCCGGTTCAAATCCAGCACCCATAGGGCCAACCTGGTCAATGTCGAGGAGATCCTGCTCGAATCAAGTCTCGATGACGAAACAAGCAATCGTCTTTATAAAATTATCACCAGTGTGGTTCACTGGGCCGAAAGCCATGAGCACGGCTGTACGCTCGTCATCGACCTCAATGAACAGCCGGTGCAGATTTCCGGCCAGAGACTCGAAAAACCGCTGGACCTCCGATTTCCTCAAAACCTGGAATTGTCAAAGTCCCTGGCCAAAGTCGACGGTGCCCTGCACATCGGCGCCAACGCATGCCTGCATGGGTTTGCCTGCCTGCTGGATGGACGAACGGTTCCCGGTGAAGATCGCGCCCGGGGCGCTCGCTATAACTCGGCGCTGCGGTTCACATCCGAGCATGACAACCTCGTCGTGGTGGTGGTTTCGTCGGATCGCCCCGTTTCCGTGATTCAGGAAGGAGTGGAAATAAGCGCCCAGTGTCAATGGCGACCGGAGCTCAGCTGTGCGGAGACGCACCGGACCCTCAAGGAGTGGATCGAGCCTTAAACCTCTTATCTTCTACATTCTAGGAATCCATGAAACTGTTCAACATCCTGGCCGTTTTAATCACGCTTTCAGCGGTGTTCAGCTACCTCAACCACCGCTTTATCAAGCTACCCACCACTATCGGGGTAATGGTCATCTCGCTTTTGGGATCCCTGGGGATCTCACTGATAGGGCCGCTGGGATTCGGTCTGGAGGAAGATGCACTGAGACTGCTCAACAGCATCGATTTTGACGAAACCCTTTTGCACGGCATGTTGAGCTTTCTGCTCTTTGCCGGAGCGCTGCACATCGACTTGGACCGCTTGGCACGCCAGAAGTGGATCATCGGAACGCTGGCTACGGTGGGAACGGTCATTTCGACGTTTATGATCGGAATGCTGGCCTGGCTTGTACTGGACCGGTTGAACATCGGGCTGCCGCTGATGCACTGCCTGCTGTTCGGCGCGCTGATCTCCCCCACCGACCCGATCGCGGTGCTGGGCATCCTGAAAAAAGCCCGGGTACCGGAAAGCCTGGAGACCAAAATCTGCGGTGAGTCCCTGTTTAACGACGGAGTGGCGGTGGTGGTGTTTCTAGTGCTGCTGCAAATTGCCGCAGGAGGACACAACATTACGGCAGGTACTGTGGCATGGCTGTTTGCCAAGGAGGCGCTGGGGGGACTTGTCTACGGACTGGTCATCGGCGCTGTTGCATACGGAATGCTGAAAAGCGTCGACAACTACCAGGTGGAAGTACTGATCACCCTGGCGCTGGTGGCCGGCGGTTACGCCCTGGCGGACACGCTTCATCTATCCGGACCGATTGCCATCGTGGTGGCGGGCCTGCTGATTGGAAACCACGGCCGGCTCCTGGCGATGTCCGACCGCACGCGCAAAAACCTGGACACTTTCTGGGAGCTGGTAGACGAGGTGTTGAACGCGGTTCTGTTTGTTCTGATCGGCCTGGAAGTGCTGGTGCTTTCCTGGAACCACAGCTACCTGATCGCCGGTGTGCTGTTGATCCCGCTGCTGCTACTGTCACGATTTGTGAGTGTGGCTTTGCCCATTGCAGTCATGCGGCACTTTCGCACGTTCAGTCCGAATGTCATCAAAATTCTCACATGGGGAGGCCTGCGCGGCGGCATTTCGGTGGCCATGGCATTGTC
>JAQAZR010000514.1:0-5365 GCA_032127235.1 Deltaproteobacteria bacterium | reverse complement strand
TGCAGGCGAATCGGGGTAAATACGTCGATTACCATGTTCAGTATTTTTATGTTGTCGACCGGGACAAGAAGCTGGCCGGTGTGCTTCGCATGCACGACCTGCTGTTTCCAGACCGGCAGACCCCTCTCGGCCGGGTGATGCTCTCTTCGCCTCTCAATGTGTCGGACAAGGCCTCGCTTAAAACGCTTCAGGATTTTTTCGAGGAACACAACCTGTTCGGCGTGCCGGTAGTGGACGATGGGCGGCGACTGGTCGGTGTGGTGTTGCCGAGTGCCATCGAGGAGGCGGTCAATAAACGCAAGACCAAAACTTTTCTGCGGCTAAGCGGTATCATCGGAGGTGAGGAATTCCGGACCATGCCGCTGCTCTCCCGTTCCGGACGCCGCCTGTCCTGGCTGAGCATGAACATTGTTCTCAATATCATCGCTGCCAGCGTCATTGCGTTGTATCAAGACACCTTGGCAGCAGCCATTACCCTGGCGGTTTTTCTGCCCATGGTCAGCGACATGAGCGGCTGCTCAGGCAACCAGGCCGTGGCGGTATCCATGCGAGAACTCTCCCTCGGCCTGGTCCGACCGGGCGAACTACTCTGGGTGCTGTTAAAGGAGGCGAGGGTCGGCATCATCAACGGTCTGGTGCTGGGCTTGCTGCTTGGCGGGGTCGCTTTTCTCTGGAAGGGCAACCCGTGGCTTGGATTTGTGGTCGGCGGTGCATTGGCGGCCAACACATTGGTTTCCGTCTTACTCGGTGGTGTGCTGCCCCTCGTTCTCAAGCGGTTGAAACTGGATCCGGCCCTGGTTTCAAGTCCGCTACTGACAACGGTCACCGACATGTGCGGCTTTTTTTTTGTATTGAGTTTCGCCGCGGCGGTCATGCCAAAACTCGGCGGCATTTAGTAAAGACACTGTCCGCAGGATGAGGCAGGCTGAGGAATTTAAAAAATCCGCCACTTGGTTTTACACAACTTTATGTGTAATATTATGTGCGAGCTTTTAAGGAGGTGATCTCTATGGCAACAAATTTACATATAGATGACAATCTCATTTTAAAAGCGGTTAGACTCGGTGGACATAAAACAAAAAAGGCCGCTGTCTCAAAGGCACTTATTGAATATATACATCCGTTGGAGCAAGAAAAAATTCTCTCGATGTTCGGAACTGTGGAATATGATCCTGAATATGACTATAAAAAGCAGAGAAGACAAAGGCTTTGAGATGTATTCAAAATATATCCAAATTGTTCTCCACAAGGCTGAAGAAAGGCTCGTTCAAAAATAACGACACATTTTGGGAGCCGATACATTTCGTTCGGCCGTTTTGCGAAAACTCGGAATATCCAGCGCTATGTACCGTGTGTTTTATCTGCCTTTAGTCGTAACCATCGATAATAATAAGTTCTTAATTCCTTTCCGTTTTTTTCGACAACGAGTTTCTGAACCTCGCCGAGCGGCTCCGTCAGCAGTATAACGCGAGCGTCCTGCATGTCTTCCGGGTCGTTACTGATGAACAGTATGGTTCGGTTGCTCAGCGTTTCCGGCGGGTGCCAGTAGCGGTACATCATGCTGTTTTTTCCGAACAGGTGCCCGCCGGTGGTGTCGCGGACGGCTTCCGGCATTTCGAAAACAGACCGGGCTCCGGAAATCTTGGTCCGATAAAATGCCAGCCAACTCGCCAACCGGTAAGTATCCATGCAGACGATGATCGGCTTTTCGCCTGTTTGGCGTTCATAGGTTTCCACCACCGTGTCGACCTTGCGGGCCAAATCCTCCATCCCCATGCCCATGAGCGCTTTCCGGGGGTAGGGAACGGCCGGAAAGCCCAGCACCAGATAGTGCAGTGCGGCGCCGTACAGAAGCATGACGACAACGATCGTAGCCGGCCATGCGCGGGAGGCCCATGCGGCCACCCTGCCGGTTGGTTTGCGGTGATTCGACACCATAAAGACAGCCATGTACGGCAGGATCCCCAGCCAAAGGGGTCCGGTCCAGCTCAGCTTGATATTTCTGAAGAGGCTGAAGGCCACGAAGACCGCAAGGGGAAAAATCGTCAAGGTCAACAACAACCGGTATGTCCGGCTGCCGCTGCTGGTCTGTGCGTCGAACACAACCGTCCTCCTGGAGGTTACGGTCGCAATGGCGGTTGCAAAGCCGGTCGGTGTCAACAGAATGAGAATACTGCCGATCAGGTCGGGGAGATCGAAATTATACTTGCCCATTAACCGGCTGGGGCCTTGAAAATAAAAAGAGCCCCAGTCGTGTTGGGCGTTCCAGATGATGACCGGCAGAAAGAACACCAGGACAATGAGAAAGGCCAGGTAAGGCTCGGGCCGTGAAAGCCACTTTCGCGAACGGCTATCGACCAGCAGAAACAATAGAGCCGCCCCTCCCAAGAGGGCCGTCACGTATTTGGACAGCATTCCGAGGCCAAGGAAAATTCCGACGCCGATCCACGCCGCGCGCTTTTCCGCGATCAATGAGCGATAGAGGTAGTATAGCGCCCCCGCCCAACAGGCCAGAAGCGGTGCATCGGGCGTTATGACCAAACCGAAGCCGAAAAAAATGGGCAGCAGAGCGACCAGCAGAAGGGCACGAAGGGCAATCTGCGCCCCGTGCACCGCATCGGTTAGCCGGTAGGCGTAATATCCCGTGATGGCCCAACACACCAGCGCGCCGATTCGAACGCTGAACTCCGAGTGCCCGAAAAGGGCCGTGGACGCCCAAATGAGCCAGGCCACCATGGGGGGATGGTCGAGATAGCTGATGTCAAGATGTTGGGCATAGTTCCAATAGTACCCTTCCTCGAACAGGATTTCAAAAGGACCGCCATAGAAAAGCCGCAACAGCACCAGGTAAACGATGAAGGCAATGGTGAGGCGGCGTCCCCCATCATCCGGTTCAGTACCGGGCACTCTTTGTGAAAGGATGTGTAAACGGAGCCCTGAGAGAAAGACGGCTGTCGAAAGGACGGCGCTGAAAATAATGGCGACCTTCGGCGACAGCCCGACAACCGTCACCAGTGTCGCCAGGGACCCGCCGCGAAGGAAAAGCGCCAGCATGCAGATGATCGCACACGCCGACAGGTGCCGGGTCCATGTCGGTGTCGGTCCATTTTTCAGCCGCCACAGAACGCTGGCAATGGCAGCCGCGGGCAGAAAACTGATGACGTGAGCGGTGTTCCAGGATATTCCCGATCGAATGGAAATAAAAAACGCCGTGAGATCAACGGCGATCATCAGGAGTGCGGTCATCAAGAAGCGGGTCTTATCGTTCGTCAGCCGCTCTGCGTCACTCCCGTTTGGTTTTTTCTGGCCGTGTTCGGTCAATGGATCGGTCCGATATCATTCATCCCGCGGTTCCCCATAATTGCGAGGGCGGGATTCTGCGGTGACGGATTTCCAGGTATCCCGGTTTGGCGAAAAGATCCGGTTACCGTTTTCCCCTTCCGCCAAATCTCATTTTGACGATATTCAGCAGGAATTCCAACTGGTCCCTGAAGGCCAGCTTGGAATTTCCGTGCATTCTCGGTTTAAACAATATTGGGACTTCTATAAAGGTGGCGTTATGGCGCACCAATTCGCAAAGCAAGGAACTCTGAAAAGAGTACCCTCTGGTCGACAAACGGGTCAAGTCACACTCTTTGACGACATCTGCTTTTATGCAGCGAAATCCGGATGTGCAGTCGTGGATCTTTCTGACACCCCCCAGGCTGCGAATCAACCAATTTCCAAAATGACTCAAGAATTTTCTCCAAAGTGAAAAGTCCGGTGTCTCTCCACCGGGTGCCAGCCTCGATCCAATCACCAGACTGATTCCGGAGTTGGAAAGAGCGATGAATTGCGGTAATTTTTCCGGATCGTGCTGGCCATCGGCGTCCATTTGGATGATCACATCAGGCGAAAGATGCTTCAGGGCATATTTGATTCCCCTCTTGTAGGCATCCCCCAAACCTCTTTTCAAGCCGCCGATCACATGTAAATTTTTGTATTTTCGCTGCAGTTCTTTAACGGCAGCATGCGTCCCGTCGGGTGAATCGTCATCGACAACCAGCACATGCAGTTCATGGCTGCCGCTGATTTTGGCCGCCTGCTGGAAAACCGCCGGAATAACCTGCGTGACGTTTTCAACCTCGTTGTAAGTCGGCAAGATGACACAGGCGACCGGCATTTTGTTTTGGCTGTTAACCACCCGGTCGACTTTTGCTAAAGCTGCCAACGGCTTCTCTTTATCCTGAACGGGAGTGGCCTTGAGGGATATCGGTGCCATTAAAGACGGCCTCGCCGCTCTTTGCTTACCATAACGGCTTTAAAACTACTTCCAAGTGACTGTTCAAATTCCAAAAACGATTCATGCTTATCATGACCGCCGTTGTTTCTAAAGATTTTATGCACAGCGTCATAAAAAATTTCGTATTGGCTCTTTGTGTCGCTGAATTTAAAGCCACCTTGTCGGGTCAAATATTTGAAACCTGTCTAACGCTAAAAAGGCCCGGCAGGCAAGAACCAATTCGGGAGCCGGTTCTGAACGGCACTATTCCGGTACAAGTTCGGACCACATACCACCAAGCTCACCGGCTGTTTCTGTTCGAACAGCGGTCTTTGCCCGCCATAAAAAAAGGAGGGACGTATCCCTCCTTTCCATTTTATTTTTCTCCTATATCTGTATATATCGATTTCAAGAATGAACTGCCGCACGCCGGCAAAAAGAATAAGCCAACAAAATAACCGCTTCAGAAAAAAGATGTCTTCGCGCGGCAGTGATGTGCATTTATAAAATGTGGCTCGTTTGGCAAAAATCAAGGTAATTTATTTATGGTGGGAAAATGCCCTGAATGGCGGAACAATTCCTCATCTGAAGGGAGGCTTGTTGAGCACAATCAAATGTATTAGCATAAACATAAGCCTCGTTACCCCACAATAAACGATCGAACAAAAAGACGCCAAAGGATAAGCCGGCGCGAGAAAGGGTGGTCATGTTGACGAAAAGAAAGCTTGGAGGGCAGGGCTTGACTGTCTCGGCGCTCGGACTGGGCTGCATGGGAATGAGTCAGTCCTACGGTGTCCCCGATGACCGCGAATCGATCGCCACGATCCACCGCGCCATCGATCTCGGCGTCACATTTTTCGACACTGCCGAAGCTTATGGCCCTTACGCGAACGAAGAGTTATTGGGCCGCGGCCTGAAGGGTCGACGTGACAAGGTGATTGTTGCAACCAAGTTCGGCTTCCGTTTCGAGAAAGGCAAGATCGTGGGCCTGGACAGCCGGCCGGAACACATTCGAGAGGCGGCGGAAGCCTCCCTGCACCGGCTCGACACGGATGTCATCGATCTGTTCTACCAGCACCGCGTCGATCCCGCGGTACCGATCGA
>JAQAZR010000513.1:0-7739 GCA_032127235.1 Deltaproteobacteria bacterium | reverse complement strand
AGCATAGGAGCTCTCTTAATCATTAAAGATTTTGCGCTTGTCTGAAAGTTTCAGCCCTAAAGCCAGTATGATTTTTCGTTGGGTTGCCATGCGGCACGGCAATCCGTTTTCGATGCGTGAAATTGTTATGGGTGAAACTCCGGCGGTTCGTGCGAGTTCGGTTTTGCTCATCAACCGCGCTTCTCTTACTTTTTTTAAGGTGTTTTTTTGCATTAACCGGGTCTTTTGCCGTAATTTGGAGTCGCAGTGAATAAAGTCGACCTCTGAAAATTGCGAGGTATTTCATCTTGTTCGTTTTTATCAATGATCGCATATTGTTTTGCTTAAGTCAATTTAATTATATCGTAATTATGCATAATTATAACTAGTTACACTATATTGGGCTTATCGTTTTTGTATTGACCCATATCTTGGGTGTCAATACTTTGGCCATCTATTTAAGATACATTGTAACACATAAAGTGAGAATCCGGTACCCTATTTTTTTTATGCGCCGGTGGCCGGCGGTTCCGGTTGTTGTATCGAATCCCGGCGGCGATTGTCAGGTTTAAAGCGCAAATTTTTCTTTACCTCGATGTCAATTTCCTGAAACCGGTGCAGAGTGACGGGCTTAATTTTCTTTATCGGCCTTATTGGGCGAAAGTTTAATCGACCGGGCTGTTTGATCCAAATGGAATGACGAGTTCATGTCTGATGCCGACGGCGCTGATTTTTCAACGCTTTGCCGCAACAGTTGAAAGCTGGCGGACGGGCGGCAGTAAAGCCTTACTCGTAAAGGTCAGTTATATGCGGACGGCAGCCTTGCGATCCTCTGGCCGGTGTCGATTGATATTTTGATCCTGGCGTGCTAACTTCGCATCGCGACAGGCTGATGCCATTTTAATTGTATCGGAGGATTTCAGCAGGCCTTATCATTTAAGCAAGTTAAAGGAAGCATTACTCACCGCAACAGCCCACTATGGAAGCTATCTCTCTGCCGAAAGGTGAACAGGTTTTGAAATCGAGCGACCAAGCGGTTGAAGAAAGATCCAAACCGTTCCGACTGGTAAAGTACTTTACCGTCACCAGCCTGATATTGATATTCATGGGGACCATCATCTTGTCGATGCTGAACACCCATTGGGCGCGCGCCATGCAGCGTGAAAAGAGTGAAGAATATGCCCTTTTAATCATCGAAAACCTGAATCACCAGATTTTTTTGCAGTTTATAATGCCCGTTGTTCTGCGCTACGGTAAGATTCAGCTCAGAAACGAGGAGCAGTATGAACTCATGGACAAAGTGGTGCGCAATACCTTGCACAGTTTCAATGTCGAGACGGTCAATATTTACGACATGAACAATGTTATTTCTTACAGCTTCAACCAGGAGTTGATCGGCAAAACGAAGATGGGGGGCACCGGCTACCAGTCGGCGGTGGATGGCAATTCAGTTTCCCGCCAGGTTCAGCGCGGCAATTTCTTAGAGATCCTTTTCGGCATACCGAAAGAAAGCCGGTTCATTACCTATGCGCCGCTGCGCGCGGAGCAGCTGCCGTCCCGTATTTCCGGACCGGTATTGGGGGTGATCGAAATTGTGCAGGACCTATCCGACGAATACAAATCGATTTTTAAATACCAAGTCTATGTCGTGACCACCAGCACATTGGTCATGCTGGCGCTCTTTCTGGTGTTGATATTCGTGGTCAAAAGGGGCGAAGGGATAATCGAGCAGCGGGCACAAGAGCGGCTGCGCCTGAAGGAACAGCTCAACCGAGCCGCCCACCTGTCTGCGCTTGGCGAAATGGCCGCGGTGATTTCCCACGAGATCCGCAACCCCCTCGGCATTATTCGCAGTTCCGCCGAGCTGCTCAAAAAAAAGATGACCGGATTTGATCCGAACAACACCATTCCGGATATCGTTATCGAAGAATCAAGCCGTCTGAACAACATCATAACAGACTTCTTGAAATACGCGCGGCCGCGAACGCCGCGCCTCGCCTCCTGCCGGGTAGAAGATGTTTTAGAAAAAAATCTGACCTTCCTTTCAATGCAGTTGGAGGGCAAGGGATACAGCGTCCACAAGACCATCGGTGACAATCTGCCGGCGGTGACCGCGGACGCAGACATGCTCTATCAGGCATTTCTCAATATTTTCATCAACGCCTTACAGGCGATGCCTAATGGAGGCCAGATTTTCCTCCAGGTGCAGGCCAAGCCGGATCTGATAGAAGTGATCATCGCAGACCAGGGGGGCGGTGTACCGCAGGAAATTCTGGGAAAAGTATGGGACCCCTTCTTCACGACTAAGGACAAGGGAACCGGTTTGGGGCTGGGGATCGTGAAGAACATAGTCGAAGCACACGGCGGAGATATATTTGTCGAAAATGCTTCCGAGGGAGGGGCGCGGTTTATCATTCATTTACCCCTCCAACAGAAAGGATAACCATGGAAACCGTTCTCATCGTCGACGACGAGAAAAACTACACACGGATTCTGGGTGCCGTCCTGGAAGAGGAGGGATTCGAAACACTAACCGCCAACAGCGGCCCCGAAGCACTTGAAATCCTGGAGGGTTCGGACGTGGACCTGGTCCTGACGGACATGAAAATGCCGCTGATGGACGGTATTCAACTGCTCGAGAAAATCAAGACCAGAGATTCGGAACTGCCCGTCATCATGATGACGGCCCACGGGACCGTGGACAAGGCAGTGGAAGCCATGCAGAAGGGCGCCTACAGTTATATTTTAAAGCCTTTTGACAACGATCGTCTGATCATCTACGTCAGAAAAGCCGTCGCAATGTTTCGTGTGATCAAGGAAAACAGGGATCTGCGCAATGCCGTTTCCTCCCAGTACAGCTTCGGCAGCATCATCGGTAAGAGCAAGGTCATGCAGCAGGTCTTTGATACGATACGTAAGGTCGCTCCCAGCAATGCCACCGTTCTGATCGAAGGCGAGAGCGGCACCGGTAAAGAACTGGTGGCGAAGTCGATCCACTTTAACAGCCCCCGCCGGGAAAAGCCTTTCGTAGCTGTTAACTGCTCCGCACTGGTCGAAACGCTTCTTGAAAGTGAGCTGTTCGGACATGAGAAGGGCGCTTTTACCGGAGCGGTGTCGATGAGAAAGGGACGCTTCGAACTGGCCGATTCCGGTACCCTTTTTCTGGATGAAATCGGTGATATGTCAACCGGCCTGCAGGTGAAGCTCTTGCGGGTGCTGCAGGAAAAGGTTTTCGAACGGGTGGGCGGCACGAAACCGATAGCGGTCAACATCCGGGTCATTGCCGCCACCAACCGTAACCTGAAAGAGGAAATGAAAAAGGAACGATTTCGCGAAGACCTTTATTACCGTCTCAACGTCGTCCATATCGCCTTGCCGTCGCTCAAGCAGCGACAGCAGGATATCCGGCTGCTGTTGGATCACTTCATCAAGAAGTACGCCGATGAACGCAAGCACAGCGTGCCGGTGACCGGGATCGACCCCGACGTTGAACGGCTCTTTTACGAGTACAGTTGGCCGGGAAATGTGAGGGAACTCGAAAACCTCATCGAGCGTCTTATGATCATGAGCCCGGGCGGCGTCATCACTCCAGCGGACCTGCCGAAAAGTTTCAAGGAAACTGCCCACGACGACCTCTACCTAGAGAGTGTTCCGGCGGATGCTAAACTGTACGACACCCTGACGATGATCGAAAAAACCATGATCTTGAGAGCCTTGAAGAAAACCGGCTACATTCAGTCGCGGGCGGCGGAGTTGCTCGGGATCGGCAAAAGCGGTCTGAATCAAAAGATCAAGAAGTACAACCTGGACATCGGGTCTAAATAGTATCCATCCGCGGTTTCATGAAGGGAACTGATAAGTTTCCGATCCATAAATGTGCAATTTTTCGCAAGTTCAAGAAAATCGGCGGCATTGCGCGGAGGCATACTGCTGTATGCCGCACAAGCGATTGCGCCGATTGACGCCGAAATTGCGGAAAAGGGCCATTTATGGACGGAAACTAAATAGCCTTCGTATTCAGTTTGCAGATGCGGCTGGTTCGACCGCTTTGTTTCCCGTCCGTTCTTTTGCCAACTCGGCGTAAAACGATTGCGGTGAATCGGCAACGATTTTCTGGTAGGCCTGCTGACTTTTTTCTGTGTTGCCCAGTGCCGTGTACAGGCGCCCCATGTTGAAAAGGGCCTCGGCTTTAAGCACCGGGTCGCTCCCCACGGAAATTTTTCCAAAATATTCCAATGCGGTTTCGTATTCCTTCTTTGCCTCATAGGCATAGCCCAAACCGTTTAAAATCTGGTCTCTGTAAAACGGTTGCGTAAAATCTTCCAGCGCGCTTTGATACAGGGCGATGGCTTTGTCTGCTTCGCCGGCATCATAGCAAATATCGGCAAAGATAACGCGCGCCATTTTTCCGCCCGGTTTGTCACCGGAATCGGCAATCAGTTGCTCGAATTCGGTCCTGACCTCCTGGTATGCCAGCACCGGATCTTTGTCCTTCCCGTTGCGCAGCGTTTCGTACCGATTCCAGCTTTTCTGCAGCTGCGCCAGGGACTCGTTGGCGCGCTGGCGGGAATGATAGCTCCACCCCGAAACGGTTAAGACGATCAGAATCACGCCGCCTAAAGCGGCGAGCATCTGATATTTGTGTTTGACAACAAATTGGAACAACCGGGCCGACAGTGTTAGGAACTCATCGGGTTCCTTGAGTAGTTGTTTACGCGAGACCTTTTTTTTAATCGCCATTTTGGCTCTCCTCTATCATTTTCCTTATGCGCCGCCAGCCTTCTTCCGGAATGGCAGCGCCGATAACCTGGCACACTTCGTAACCGCAAGCCGAGCCGATCCGACCGCACCGCTCCAACGGGTATCCGTTTACCAGTCCGTATAAAAAGCCGGAAGCCCAGAGATCACCGGCGCCCGTGGTATCCACCGCCCGGCCGGACCCCAGCGGATCGATGCGCATCATTCGGCCCTGGTGGGAGATGGCGCTGCCCCGTTCGCCGAGCTTGACCACCGCAATATCGGCCTTTTGCGCCAGAACCGCCAAGGACTGCTGCTCGTCGGTGAGACCCGTGAAAGCGCGGGCTTCATCTTCGTTGGCGATAACGATGTCGACGTATTCCTTGACGATTCGATCCAGCAGGTCGCGGGATTCCTCGATGACCGTAAAGCTGGCCAAGTCGAGCGAGATCAGAGCACCGGCCGCACGCGCGGCACGCAAGGCCGTTAACATCAGTTCCGGATTGAACAGCAGGTACCCTTCAATATGCACAACAGCCGCGTTTTCAAAACAGCCGTTGGTCAGTTCCGCGGGCTGGGTTTCCGAAGATGCGCCCAGATAGGTAAACATCGATCGCTGTGCGTCGGGCGTAATAATCGACAGCACCCGGCCCGTGGGCGAATCGGAGCCGAAAAGAGCTGGTTCCACGTTTTGGCGCAGCAAATCTTCACGAAAGAAGCGACCCCACTCTCCGTTACCGCACTTTCCGACAAAACGGGCCCGACCGCCCAACCGGCCAACACCCACCGCCGTATTGCAGGCTGATCCTCCCGGCACGATCTTGCGCTCGCCGGTGGAGCGGGCCAAGGCAGTTTCGATAAAGTCTTTCTCCACCAGGGTCATGCCCCCCTTGACGGCACCTGTTTGCTCCAGAAACGCTTCATTTTCGTGGGTTAGTATGTCTACCAGGGCTGACCCAACCCCTACGATCAGTTTGCTGTCCGGCTTGAACTTTAACTGCGCACGCATATATCGATCCCTTTATCGAAAAACAAACAGGTCACGGCTCTTGTGTCGCTCTTGCGGATAGGACAAAACGATAAGATCAAGCTCGGCCTTTTTCATCGACGACGCCTGCTCATTTACCAGACCAGCGAGTCGTGAATCCAACCTTGGTCGCCATCTGCATGGAGGATGCGGATCCAGTCGCCCTTCTGCTCAAGGACCTTGAAGGGTACTCCGCTGCCGACCGAAAAAAGAATTTCATGTTCGGTCCCCGGTCCCTTGCGGACATTGCATTGCGGTTTGGCGGTTATGACACACGGAATCTTGTCGGTCAGGGAATCGTGGACCCATCCCGTGTCACCCTCGAAATCACGAAACTGATACCAGTCTCCCTCCTTTTTAATGACCTCGAAAGGATAGTATTGTTGTACATTCCAGAGAATATCGTATGTGGAACCCGGACCGGAACGAATATTGGCGATTGTGGCGGTAATTGCAAGCCGCTCGGCCAAGGCGGATTGAGTGAAGACGACCCAAAAAGCCAGCAGCGTCAAAGTGCCATATCTCATTGGTGACATCCATGGTCGGTGATCAATATGGGTTGCAGTCAAGGCCATCAGACTGTGTAAAAAACCAGTTCCGGCAACCTCACACAGGTGAGTCGGTTGCCGTAGACGGCACCGGTATCGATGCCGATTTTATTCGGTAAAAGAAGCGGTTCGTGCAACGGTGTATGGCCGAATACGACCATCTTGCCATAATCGTACTTCGATTCGATGAAGCGCCTTCGAATCCATAAAATATCCTCTGTTTTCTGCTTTTCGAGCGGAACTTTGTTTTTTAGTCCGGCGTGAACGAAGATGTAATTTTGGGTTTCGTGATAGATCCGCAGGGATTTGAAAAACTCGAGATGCGTTCTCGGTATCACCGGTTCACCCTCAGGCCGGGGACGGTTCATATAACTCTCCAGTGTTTGCTGACCGCCGTTGACCAAATAAGTGATTCGGTCCTCGCCGGAGAGGTATTTTTCGAGCATTTCCTCGTGATTGCCCTTCAGAAAAATGGTGTTGGCGTATCTTTGTTTCAGGTCGGCCAGGTAGGCGACGACCTCGAAGGACTGCGGCCCACGATCTATATAGTCTCCCAGGAAAACCAGGGTGTCGAACTCGAAATCGATGTCTATTTTTTCCATCAATATTAGAAGTTTATCATAGCACCCATGGATATCGCCGACCGCATATATTCGTTCCATTATTCTGATCGCTCGCTTTGTTCCAAAGTCGATTTCAGCCTACCGCAGCGCGAAAACGCGCCCGGGGCGGTCGAGACGCCGGATTCCTGCTTCTATAGCGGCCCGACGGGCCTTCTGGAAGTCGTTTTCAGTGGGATAAGCCGCCAGTTCTCGAACTTCGGCGGCGCGGCCGCAGGGCCTGTACTGGGTCATGATGTTAACATAGGTATTGGTCGATATGTCATCGGCGATAAACCGCATGATCTCACGTGTGCCGGCCAGGCTTTCGGGCAAAACAAGGTGTCGAACCAGCAGACCGCGTCTGGCGATTCCGTTGCCATCGATCACAAGGTCACCGACCTGGCGGTGCATTTCCCGTAAAGCGTTGCGGGCAACCTCAGGGTAGTCGGGGGCGTTGCAAGTTTCTTCAGCCACCCGGGGGTCCCAGAATTTAAAATCGGGCATGTATATGTCGAAGACGCCTTCGAGCAATTGCAGTGTCTCGACCCGGTCGTAGCCTCCGCTGTTGTAGACCAGTGGCACCCGAAGCCCATTTTCGGCGGCTATGGCCAGGGCTTCCAATATCTGCCAGACGACGTGTGAGGGTGTCACAAAATTGATGTTATGGCAGCCCATGCGCTGTAAATCGATCATTATCGCAGCCAGTTGTTCGGCACTGACTTCCTGACCGATACCCTCATGGCTGATGTCAAAGTTCTGGCAAAAGATGCACAGCAGGTTGCAATGGGTGAAAAATATCGTTCCGGAGCCGTTGGTGCCCACCAGCGGTGC
Organism: Deltaproteobacteria bacterium; assembly: GCA_032127235.1. Classification (GTDB taxonomy): domain Bacteria; phylum Desulfobacterota; class Desulfobacteria; order Desulfobacterales; family SG8-13; genus JARFQH01. The sequence continues at coordinate 15 of JAQAZR010000513.1, read as the reverse complement.
TTCTTCGCCGTAGTG
>JAQAZR010000512.1:0-8297 GCA_032127235.1 Deltaproteobacteria bacterium | reverse complement strand
TACAAGAATGTATACGTTCGATATAAAATAGGGGAATACGAATAAGGCGATTCCGGAAAATAGTGGAACTAGTGCCTTTTGCCTTTTCCCATATGCAAAGAATCCGAGGCCGATTGCCCCGAATACCACTCCCCAAATAAGCAGCGATGTACCTTCCATTTTAGAACCTACCGTCCAGGTCTCTTATTACAAACATTATGCCTTCATGCATCTAAGCTTAGCAAGATCCTCTGCATAACCGTAAAGCCTGTCGGTAAAATTACATTGAAGTTCATTGTAATTTCTATGAAACCCTTAAAAATCCTTTAAATCACATTTATGCAATACCCTTACGTTAGGTTCAATGCATACTCCCGGATAAATTCGATTGTTACATCCTGCTATACCTGAGGTTACTGGCTCAGTCCACACCCAGTGCTTTGAGAATTTTGCGAACGAAAATGTAAATCCTCCATATGGGCTGACTTGGAAAGAAGGATTTCAAAACTATGCTTGCTGCTTTCAATATCACTTCAGGGTATTGTGAATTTTCATTGTAAATCAGGAAATTGGGATAGCGGTGGTAGGCGCGCTTGGTGATCCATTTAATGGTTTTAATGTCAACCGCTTTTGGCTCAAAGTGCACTGGGCGTAAGAAGTTGTCGCTACTCCTATCTCGGTTCGTTGACTGTAAAGTCTTGGCAAGCGGTGCGCCTTTGTAAACACGAATGCCGATCCCGATTACCACAAGATCCCACGGTGACGCCGCCTTGCCTACGGTCTCAAGCGTCTCATTGAGCGTATCCTCAGTTTCACCCGGCGCGCCAAGAAGTAAAAACCAAGAGGTTGGTATGTTTGCCTGGCGCAATAGCCTCCCGGCCGTCAGCACATCCTCTTTACAAAAATTCTTTCCTAGACTTTGTAACGTCCGGTTGCAGCAGGATTCGGCTCCTAAATCAACATCCTGAAAACCGACCTGTTTCATCAGCTTCACCAGCTCTTCATCAACCGCCCCCGGGTTAAGGCCCAACGCCCGGCAGTGTAATTTCAAACCTTTGGCTGCCACGGCCTGCAAAACCGCCTTCGTATGCTCGAGCGGTATGTTGAATGTACTGTCAGTGAATTCAATGTGGCGAATACCGGTCTCATTTACCAATGTCTCCACTTCGTTTGCCACACTCAGTGGATCTTTAAAGCGGTAGACTCTGCCTTCAAGCCGGTTGTAGGTGCAGTAAACGCATCTCAGAGCACAGCCGCGTTTGGTTTGGATCTGAAGCGGTGAGTTATATTTACGGTAGCGCCGTACTTCGAGGTAACGATCGAATTTTATCAATGGCAATGCATTTAAATCGTATACCGGCAAAGGCGGATTTTCTTCGACTATTATACCATTCTGTCTGAGGATCAAACCGCCCAGTCCATTCAGAGGCAGATTATCTTCCAGCCTCGCAGACAATTCAACGATGGTCCGCTCACCATCGCCTTGGATAGCCAGTGGAAGGTCAAAAAAATCCAGCATTTCCACGCCACTGATTCCAACCGCGGAACCACCGATCACGATCGGGCCATCAAATGTTGACTTCAGTGGATTGATCACTTCGGCTTTTATCTGGTCTAGAAAAAAAAGGGTATTGTATCCGGAAGCGTTGTCGATGTTGCGGATGCTGACTCCGACCAATTCAGGCGTATACTTGCTGAGTGCGAGGCGGATTTCTCGATCAGGATCTTTTGAAAAACATAGATCCAAAAAAGAAACGTCATGTCCCGCGGCCTCCAGAGCCGCGGCAACTGAGCACAGACCGAAAGGAATCACGGGCCAGGGATGCTTCAGTCGGTTGGAGTTGACCAGCAGTATATTCATCACAAACTTCTCTCCGGATTAGCAAAAACCAGTGAGACCAAAAAACCAGGCTGCTTGAGGGCTTCGAGAAAATATGACGCGTACTCGAAATTGGGGGTACCCGGGGGCTAGAAAGCCTTTCCCATGAGATTGGTGTTTCGAGGCACGTGAAGTATTAGATATTGAACCGGCTCTACTTTTTGTCGACAACACTTTTTATGTCGATCTTAAGTTATTCCTTCATGCATCTAAGCTTAGCAAGATCCTCTGCATAACCGTAAAGGTGGAGGCCTTTGCTTTCTACTATCATTTCTCCGTCATCGACACCGACTTCCCCGGCCATGTATTCTTTGAGAAACTGTATTCCGGCAAGATTTGCAGGCATTCCACCCCATAGGTCCCAGGAGCGAAAATAAACGAAAAAATTAAGGTTTCCGTCCTGTATACGCGTATCGATCGAACGCAGGCATGGGGGGTCCAATAGCGTGAGATCAGAGGGATGGCCGACCTGCATAACCATTTGGTTGTTTCGATGGCCGTATCGCTTATAGGTGTCTATGATCCATTCAATTTGATTTAAATACAGCTGTCCATCTTCCTCAAATATGATCTTTCCGTCAACTTCCCTTTTATCAATAATTTCTCTGTCCCCCTTGTCCCACCATAGCCTTTTAGCACCTGTAATGGGTGCCTTTGTGAGCCTTTCTCCATACGTATAGGACTCGCCCGGCTCTTTATGGCCTGTCATAATGTATTCTATATAACTCCGTTGATAATTTTTACCCCCTAGAATATACTCTTCTTCTACTGGATTCGGAATGCCGCAGGAAGCGGGAATGTCGGGTAGAAGCGGTTGTGTTCCCGGAAACTTTATATGACCTAAAAAATAATCGTATTCGAGCCTTTCCTGTCCGGCATACGAACCCCTGTCTATTTTAAATTTTCTGCCGTTTTCAATTATCTGGTAAACGGCTTGGAACCATAGATCGGGCAGGTCACGGGCTTCAATGAATTGGATTTTCATGAAACAGTCTCCTTTGTAACTTTCAGGATTTCTATGAAGATTTGCTACCGCAGTGATGAGAACTTCTTCTGGTTCTTCTGTATAAAGAAGCGCATAAGGAAACGACTTTAGGTAGCAGCGTCTTGTTCGCTCGCCTATTTTCGTTCATGCCTCTGGCAAAAATAGTATTCTAATAATCGCTGCATCCACTTCCTGAAAAAACCGAAAGCCTAATCCGGGAAGTTGGTAATCGTAGTATTTTACGGCTTCATCCAATTCACCGTTTGCGGGAGAAATTAAACGAACTTTCAACGCTCGTACCTCTTTTTAATTTCACTTCAATTGTTAATATAATTGGAACCATTGCTGACACCTTTTTTAGATCCGCATTATTAAGTGAATACAAGACAAGCTTGCTGATCGCGGACGGCATATTTTCAGTGCTCTGGCGACCTCCGCTTCTCTGAATGCTGCTTGGCCGTTCTACACAGGTCAGAAATCGATATTCTTGGGTGTCCGCGGAAAAGGAATGACATCGCGGATATTGATGATGCCGGTAACCAGCATCAGCAATCGTTCGAAACCCAGGCCGAATCCGCTGTGTTCAACCGATCCGTAGCGACGCGAGTCGAGATACCACCAGTAGGGCTCTTTCGGCATTCCCATCTCTTGCATTCGTGATTCGAGAACCGACAGGCGTTCTTCACGCTGACTGCCGCCGATAATTTCGCCGATGCTCGGCAGCAGAACGTCCATGGCGGCGACAGTTTGGCCGTCATCGTTCAAGCGCATGTAAAACGGTTTGATTTCCTTTGGGTAGTCATAGACGATGACCGGTTTTTTGAAGTGTTCTTCGGTGAGGTAGCGTTCGTGTTCGGACTGCAGGTCTTTACCGGCGGCAACCGCGTAATCGAATTTGCGGTTCGTGCGGATCAGCAGTTCGATCGCTTCACCATACGGCAACCGCACGAAACCGGAGTTCGCGATGGTATCGAGTGTCGGTATCAAAGTTTTGTCGACGAACCGGGCAAATAGTTCCAGATCTTCGCGGCACTCTTGCAGGACAAAGGTGACCAGGTATTTGACCAGTTCTTCGCCGAGGTCCATATTGCCCTGAAGATCACAAAAGGCCATTTCCGGCTCGATCATCCAGAATTCGGCCGCATGACGACGGGTGTTCGAATTTTCGGCCCGAAAAGTAGGACCGAAGGTATAAACGTCTCCCAGCGCCAGCGCAAACATTTCGGCTGCCAACTGGCCGGAGACCGTCAGGTTGGCTTCTTTGCCAAAAAAATCCTGGTCGTAGTCGGTTTGACCGTTTTTCAGCGGAACGCGACTCAGATCGAGTGACGTCACGTGGAAGAGTTCACCTGCGCCTTCACAATCCGAAGCGGTTATGACCGGTGAGTGAATGTACGTGAATCCGCGATCCTTGAAAAATGTGTGAACGGCAAAAGAGAGATCGGACCGAATCCTGAATGCGGCGCCGTATTTATTGGTTCTCGGTCTCAGGTGCGCGATGGTCCTCAAAAACTCGTCGCTATGCCGCTTTTTTTGAAGCGGATAGCTGTCGGGAGCACCGCTGATAACCTCGATCTCTTGCGCCTGTATCTCCCAACTCTGCCCGCTTCCGCTCGATGCGACCAGTTTACCGATGACCGCCAGGGCCGAACCGGTCAAGAGTTGTTTGATGTCGGCGTAATTTTCCAGTTTTTCATCGGCGATAACCTGAACGTTGCGCAGACATGACCCGTCATTGACTTCCAGGAAGGAAAAACCCTTGGAATCCCGTCGGGTGCGAAGCCAGCCCTTAATCAAGATACTATCGGCCGATTTTTGAGAAGACAGAAGATGGACGATTTTCGTGCGTTTCATGGAAATATTTCCCGACTGATCGGTTGCAGCGCTGAAGACATCATTAACACCGCGCCGTGTCTATAATTCAATGGTGATGTAATATCCTTGATCTCCGCGTTGCAGCAATACGATGATAGATTTCTTGTAGCGGTACTTGACGATTGCCTCATTGAAATCTTTGCTGCTATTGATCGGCACCTCATTGATCCGCCGAATGACGTCGCCGCTTCTGGCACCGATTTGCGCCAGATAGCTCTGCGGGTTGAGTTCGGAGATCAAGGCGCCCGAATCCGCAGCGATATTAAAACGGGCCCGGCTGCCGGGTGTCAAGTCCTCGGTCCGGATTCCCAGGAGACGGTAGCCGAGCGCAGAGGCCTTTTCCATAGGAAATTGACCGGCCACAACGGATAGGGTCAGCGACTCAGCGCTGCGCCGAAGCTTTAGATTCAATTTGTCTCCAACGGAATAGTTCCGCATGGTACTCTGAAAATCATCTTCTGAGACGATTTTGCGGTTGTCTAAGGCCAAGATGATATCCCCCTCACGGGTCCCAGCCTTGGCGGCCGGGCTGCCATTTTCGACCGTTTTGACCAACACGCCCGATTTGGCAGGAACGTTCAGATACCGGGCCAGGCCGGCATCGATGTTCTGAACGATAATCCCAATCCATGGCTCGATGACCTCACCATGAGCGATGAGATCGGAAATGATTTTTCGGGTTTTGCTGATCGGAATTGCAAATCCGATTCCCTGGGCTTTGGCATAAATGGCGGTGTTGATGCCGATCAGTTCACCGTTGATGTTAAGCAAGGGTCCCCCGCTGTTGCCGGGATTAATGGAAGCATCGATCTGGATAAATTCGTGAAACACACGATCGTCGGTACGTATACTCCTATCGAGCGCGCTGATCACACCGGTGGTGATGGTGTGAGAAAATCCGAAGGGGTTGCCGATGGCGATGACGGTTTCACCGATCATCAAATCGTCGCTGCTGCCCATTTTAACCTCCGGCAGCACCGCTTTCGATTGGATGCGCAGGACCGCCAGGTCGAAATCGGGGTCGGCACCGACAATCTCGGCTTCGAACTCTCTTTCGTCCTGAAGTGTCACTTTGATCGTTCCGGCATTGGCGATCACATGGGCATTGGTTATGATCAGACCGCGTTTTCCGTCGAGTATGACCCCCGAGCCGAGGGTGCTTCTTTCGGGTTGACGCTCGAGATAGGGATCGAAAAAGTCCTTGAAAAAAGAGTCAAAAAACGGGTTAAGACCAAAACCCGAAAAGGGTCCGGATTGCTTGCGGGTGGATATGACAGAACTTATGTTAACCACTGCCGGGCTCACCGCGCGCGCAGCCTTTACGACGGGACTTTCACGATCATAAGCGACGCATGGGCTCACTGTGTACAAACAACCGAAACAAAATGATGCGATCATTCCAAAAAGAAATACGGTTATTCTTGGGTGGTTGCCTCGCATTGTCAACTCCGGTGCATGAAGGTGGTGTTTGCATCGCTGAAGGGACGGCGTGTCGAATTTGAAACGAACACTTTAACCTTACTGAAACGGTTTGCGGTAAAGAGCGGAAATCATCGACACATGAAGCAGTTACCGGTAACTGCGAGGAGAATTTATTATCATGAATGAACCATCCATTCAAGATGTCTTAGCCGGGATCGAGCAACCCAGCCGATATCTGGGGATCGAGACCAATGCCGTCCATAAGGACCACAACCGGGTCGACCTGCATACCGTCCTGGCTTTTCCCGATCTTTATGACATCGGTACGTCCCATTTCGGGATGCAGATACTATATCACATTCTCAATCGGAGACCCGATACCGTTGCCGAACGGGTTTTTGCTCCGGGCGTCGACATGGAAGCTCGCCTCAGGACTTTGGGCCGTCCTCTCACAAGCCTTGAGTCAGGGATACCCCTGCGGAATTTCGACATCATCGGTTTCAGCCTGCTCTATGAACTGAATTACACCAACATCCTGACGATGCTCGATCTGTCAAACATAGCGTTCCTGACTGCTCATCGACAGGAAGATGAACCGTTGGTCATTGCCGGTGGCCCGTGTACCTGCAATCCGGAACCGGTGGCCGATTTTTTCGACGCGATGCTCATCGGAGACGGCGAGGCCGCAGTTATCGCCATGGTCGAGAAATGGTTGGCATGGAAAAAAGACGGTCGAAAATCTCGGCTGGCGCTGATGCGACAATGGTCAGAAATAGAAGGGGTTTATATACCTTCGTTTTTCAAGCCGATTTATGACGTAAAAGGTCTGCAGCGTCTCGAGCCGAAATACACGAGTTATACGCGTATCAAACGAACTGTTGTCGGGAACCTGGATGGCGCTGCCTTTCCGAGTCAACCGGTCGTCCCCTTCGGCCGGCCGATCCATGATCGACTGCGCCTCGAGGTGGCCCGAGGGTGCACCCGTGGGTGTCGATTCTGCCAGGCCGGGATGATATACCGTCCGGTGCGGGAGCGTTCCGTGCAGACACTGATGAATCAAACGAATTGCGCACTCCGGCACACAGGCTATGAAGACCTGTCGTTGTTGTCGCTGAGCACCGGCGACTACAGCTGCATCGAAACACTGATGCAACTCCTGATGGACCGCTGTGCCGGTGAACACGTTGCGGTCTCACTGCCGTCTCTGCGGGCGGGAACCCTGACGCCGGAATTGATGAACTTGATTAAAATGGTCCGCAAAACCGGTTTCACGATTGCGCCCGAGGCCGGCAGTCAGAGGCTGCGCAATGTGATCAACAAGAACATCGACGAAGCGGAAATCGTCGAAACTGTCGAAAACGCCTTCAGATTAGGTTGGCAGGTCATCAAACTGTATTTCATGGTCGGTCTGCCGACTGAAACAGATGATGATCTGACGGCGATTTTCGATCTTGTCCAACGATTGAGGCGGCTCAAGCGACCAGAGCGGAGAAGGGGTCAGATCAATGTCAGCGTGGCCACTTTTATTCCCAAACCTCACACCCCTTTTCAATGGGTGGGTCAAGTTTCGTTGGAGGATGCGCATCAAAAAATTCAGCGGCTCAAGGACAAATTAAAAGTCCCCGGGGTCCATTTTAAGTGGCAGGCGCCGGAAGTCAGCCGGATAGAAGGGTTGTGGGCCCGGGGCGACCGTCGGCTCGGGAATTTGCTGGTCACTGCCTACCGTCTCGGGTGCCGGCTCGATGGGTGGAGTGACCATTTTAAATACAACAGATGGCAAAGCGCGAGCGAGGCCGCCGGTGTGGATGTCGACTTCTTCACTGCTCGCCCGCGGGATGTCACCGAACCGCTGCCGTGGGACTCTATCGACATCGGTGTGAGCAAAGAGTTTTTATGGCAGGAGGCTCAGAAAGCGCTCACGGGAGAGTTGACCGAAGATTGCCGCGGTGGAGACTGCAACAGTTGCGGTGTTTGCAATTTCGAGAATTTGGCCCCGGTTGTATATGACCGTTGTATGCCCGGTTCTTTCCAGGGCAGAATTGGGAAAAATCATTCCAAAAGTGTGGACCACCAATTCTTGATAACCTTTTCCAAGACAGGCCCCATCCGGTTTGTCGGCCATCTCGAGATGGCGAACATTTTCGTTCGCGCCTTGCG
>JAQAZR010000511.1:0-3060 GCA_032127235.1 Deltaproteobacteria bacterium | reverse complement strand
CAAGGTTTCGACGTCGTTGCCACCAAAAGGACAGATCCTATCGGTAGCATGATGGAAATGATTACCAGAAAGTTGACGCTGATGCGGATTGAACAGATGTCGAACGTCACCTTGATGCCCCATACAACGGTCAAGGCCTTTTTAGCCGACGGTGTCGAAATAGAGCAGGATGGTGAAAAGAAAGATTTGGCACCGTTTCAAACCGTCATACTGGCTTCCGGGATGCTCCCGGCGCCGGGTCCTGATGCAGACATTCAAAACGCAGTTGCCAAACTGGAAATCATCGGGGATGCCAACGAAGTCCAGGATATATTCAGCGCTGTACATGCCGGTTACGAGCTGGCTCAAAGATATTGATGCGGCCTGAAACCGTCTCGGTTGAAGTCAACCCGTCACATCACTCGCATTCTTATATTCGGCCATAAAGAAAGGAGGAGACCATGTACGCCCTCATTTATGACGAACATAATCTTCTACAGCCTCGGAAAAAGATTATTTCGGTTCACAGAAGCAGGCAGACGGCGGAAAAGGCTCTGCAAAAACGAATGCGGTACATAGGCCGGACCGTCGAAGAATGCAATACGCGGATCGTATGGGTCGAAGGCAAAGCCAAAAAAGGAAGTCATCTCACCGCAGCTGATTTTAAAACCTGGCGGCCGGGAGAAGTAATCCCGGAAGGAGAGCTTTACTCCGACACGGATTAAACACCCGATTGCCTGACCGGTTTACACTGAGAGACGTTTCGAACCGTTGGCTTTAGGTTATCAATTCTTCCGGGCCAGTTCGGCCATCTTGCCGGCAATCTCATCAAAGGCCCGGGTGACTTTCGAATCGATGTGGGCATCGCGGTAGCATTGTCCTGAATCTCCACATTGGACAACGTTCGGGTCGATGGGAATTCTTCCCAGGAAGTTCAAACCGAACTGCCGGGCCGTTTTTTCGCCGCCGCCGGAACCGAACAGGTCGATGTTTTCACCGCAATGCGGACAACTCAACCCGCTCATGTTTTCGATCAGCCCGAAAACGTCCATTTTGACCCTTTTGCAAAAACTGATCGACTTGCGCACGTCCGCCAGCGCCACTTCTTGTGGTGTTGTCACGATAATGGCCTTGGCATCCTTTACGATCTGGGCGATGGTTAACGGTTCGTCGCCGGTTCCGGGAGGAGAATCGATCACCAGAAAATCGAGCTCTCCCCAATTGACATCCCCGATAAACTGTTGAATGGCCGAATACTTGATGGGACCGCGCCAGATGACGGCTTCGTCTTTGCTCTGCATGAGGGATTCGACCGACACGGCCTTTAGATTGTTTGAATAGCTGGCCGGTGTCAATTTGCCGTTCGGCCACACCTCCAACATGGCATTCAGGCCGAGCATGCGTGGAACATCGGGCCCGTGAAGGTCGACATCCATGATCCCGACCTTGAAGCCCTTGGTCGCCAAAGCGATGGAAAGATTGACGGCGGTACTGGTTTTTCCCACGCCGCCTTTGCCGCTCATGACCAGAAATTTATGCCTGATTTTCCCGAGTGTACTGTTGATTTTCGCATCCTGCTCAGCATGTGGATCCTTTTTGTCGGAAGGATCCGGAACCTTGTCCATTATCTCTGCCATGAATATGTTGCCTCCTTTAAATTTATTCAGCTGACCCCCGGCGCTACCGGAGGCCAGCTGAATAAAATTACATACGGTCTAAAATAATTTCGGTCGATTCCTCACAATACACAGGCGGCGCCGCAGAACCGAAGTATCAACCGAAGTATCAATGGATTATCTCAAAGCGGTGGGGCCGGTTGATTGCCGGTGCTCATGACACGGTGAAATTCTGCGCGTCCACATTGTGGGCAGCCCTGGGGCCTCCCGGTTCCGCGCGGCTCTTCCCAGTGGTGACTGCAGTGATGACACCGAAAAAAGCGTGCCGCATCGACCATTTTAAAGTTCCCTCCCTCGATATTGATGGCCTTGCCGTTGATGATGGCGTCGGCAACTGCCTTGCGGGCTCGCTGTATAATGCGGCCGAATGTGGCGCGTGAAACCCCCATGCACCGTCCGGCTTCTTCGTGGGACAAGCCCTGCAGGTCGGAGAGTCGAATCGCTTCGCGTTCATCCACCGTCAACCGCACCTCGTCGAGATCCAGCATGGGAATGCCGCGCGGTTTGAAATAACTGGTGCTTGGTTTGAATGCAACAAAACGATCTTTCTGCGGCCTGACCATGATGGTTCCTTTATGAGATATTGCTCACAAACTAGTGTTCCAAGCCGTTTTTGTCAAGGAATTTTTCCGTGACGAAGAGAAACCGGAAGTCCGTTCCCACTAATCGTCTTTATCCTGCTTTTCTTTGGCCAACTGCTCTGGAGACATGGTCCAGAAAGGAGTGCCGTCTTTAGTCATCCGTACCTTGAGAACAAAATAGTCCCCCTTTTTTATCTTGGACGCCATAAAGACATCGCGACCGCCGATCTCGGCCCAAACGCCTCGAATTTTCACCTTGTCACCACGCTTCAATCCGACACTGCCGGGTTCGATGTACCAGCTCGGGCAAACGTGCACATCGACGGTCTCACCCTCGGACTCCTTGACCTGCAATACGACACCGGGCAGCATGCCGGCCATTGGCACAACCTCCATGACTTTAAGCACTTCTCCCCTGAACGAATCCAGCTCAACGGCTTTGTAAAGCTTGTTGTACGGGCTGCCGAGCTCCCAGCCCCCCATCTCTTTCGGCGGTCCGGCTGCCGCAGCGGCCGTTGAGGACGTAAGGCCCGCGAAGATCAGCAACCATATCACACTCCTCATTTTATTAAATTTAATAACCATTACACCTCCTTGTCGGAATTCAGATCTCGCCGTTTCCGGAATAATTTTACCCACAATATAATGACCCAATCCGGTTTGTAACCCCTCTTAAAGGCAATTTCCGAAGAACCGTTTGAGAAATTCCGTGGTGTCCTCCTTTACGGGTTATTCCACCGGCTGCCAGCGGATTTTTTGGTTTTCGAAATCGATGGTATAGCGCGAATTGCGCAGAATGTTCATCCCCAGCAGACCGCTGAACC
>JAQAZR010000510.1:0-2604 GCA_032127235.1 Deltaproteobacteria bacterium | reverse complement strand
CGTCGCGCCCATTTTGCTGGAGCGACTGGGACTGCGGGTGGGGGATTCACTGTCCATTGGACGGGCCACCTTGACCATTGCCGACGTCGTGCTCAAGGAACCCGACCGACCATTGGATGCGTTTGCGTTCGGACCACGGATCTTCATGTCGACCGCCGATCTCGAGCGCATCGATCTCATCGGGAAAGGGAGCCGAGTCAGCTACGCGGTGCTGATTAAAGTCGCCGATGCCGCGGACCTAACCCGATTGGTCGACCTGCTCACCGCGGCCGCAGATCCGGTTCAGGAGCGCGTCGATTCGTATCGAACCGCACCGTCGGGAGTGAAACGCTTTTTCGACAACTTTATCTTCTTCCTCAACCTGATCGGTATCTTCACGCTGTTGTTGGCCGGCATCGGTATTTACACGACACTGACCGCCTACCTGAAGGAAAAGGAGAAGACCATCGCCGTCATGAAAACAGTCGGCGCTTCCAGCCGCTTCATTCTGACCCATTTCATCTTCAGCCTGCTGTTCATCAGTTTGATCGGGACAGGACTCGGTCTTGTCCTTGGCTTGGCGGCCCAGAAGATCATACCCGCGCTCATCTCCGGCCTCATCCCGCAGCAGATCGGATTGTCCCTTTCCTGGACCGGTGTATTGGAGGGGTTTTGTATGGGCATCGTCGGGGTGGCTCTCTTCGCATTTCTGCCGTTGTATCGCCTCAGAGGCATCAAGCCGGCCGATATTTTCAGCAAAGACGAGAACCAACCGCCGGGCGGTCTTCCCTATTATCTCGCCCTGCTGTTCATCAGCACCGTGTTTACCGGTATGGTGCTGTGGCAACTTCAGGCTGTAAGCAGTGGATTGGCCTTCGTCGCATCGGCGTTCGGGTTCATCTTGATGACGGCCGTCTTTGTGCATGCCATCCTGCTGATCCTGCGCCGCCTGCCCGTTAAAACGCTGATCCTGCGCCAGGCATTGAAAGGCCTTTTCCGACCGCGCAATGCCACCCGGCCGGTCATTATCACCCTGACCGCTTCTCTGGCAGTGGTTTTTACCATTTACGGGATCGAGACCAACCTCGACCGGGATTACGTCCAATCCTATCCGCCCGATGCACCGAACCTTTTTTTCGTGGACATCCAGCCGGATCAGCAGGCGGATTTCGACCGGGCGCTGGGGATTAAAACGCGCTATTTTCCGATCGTCCGCGCCAGAATTCTCTCCATCAACGGTGACAACATCGATCGCGGCAAGGAAAGGCAAAGACGCCGCGGCGACAACCTCGCCCGCACCTTTAACCTGACGTATCGTAATGACTTACTGGACGACGAAATGATCAAAACCGGCAGCAGCCTTTTTAGATCGGACTGGCGCGAGGTGCAGGTATCGGTCCTGGACACGGTGGTAAAAATGCACGACCTGAAGATCGGCGACCGGATTGTCTTTCGTATCCAAGGTATTCCGTTGGAGGCGAGAATTTCAAGTATCCGCACTCGGACCAAGGATTCCCTCAAGCCCTTTTTCTATTTCGTGTTCCAGGAAGACACCCTTAAAAATGCGCCGCAGACAATTTTCACGGCTGTTCGGGTGGACAAGAGCCGGATCGCCGGCATTCAAAACGCGATCGTCGAAAAATATCCCAACATCAGTGTGATCGACATGACGGAGACGATCGCAACTTTCGCCGGGATTTCCCGCAAGCTGTCGAATACCATCCGGTTTTTTACGGCCTTCGGCATCCTGGTCGGTTTGCTGATCACGGTCAGCTCGGTGCTGGCCACCCGTCTGGCCAGGACACGGGAAGCGGTTTATTATCAGGTCCTGGGAGCCAAATCGACTTTTGTCTTAAAGGTGTTCGGCCTGGAAAATGTAATCCTCGGGGGTCTCAGTGGACTTCTCGCCATGCTGATTTCCCAGGCTGCGAGCTGGATCATCATCACAAAAGTTTTCGACATCACGTTTAAACCGATTGCCGGAGCCGGTTTTATGATGATCGTCGTCACAACGCTGCTGGTCACCATCAGTGGTCTGCTGCCGTCGTGGACGACGCTGCGGAAAAGGCCGGTGAATTTTCTCAGGGAACAGACCCATGAATAATGCTTTCATTCAGGCAGTGATTTACGCCTGCCTGATTCTGGCGGCTTGCGGGCAGGAAGAACCGCCGAGCGCGCCGCCTGAAATCCAGTCCACCGGCACCATTGTCGCCATGGGTGACAGCCTGACGGAGGGTTTGGGTGTACCGGAAGAAAAGGCCTATCCGGCGCTGCTGCAAAAGGCACTTCGAGACAAAGGATACGGCTATCGGGTCGTCAACGCCGGCATCAGCGGAGAGACGAGCAGCGGTGCCCGCTCCAGAATAGGGTGGGTGTTGCGCATGAAACCGGATATCGTTATACTGGAAACCGGTGCGAATGACGGGCTGCGCGGCCTCGATCTCGATTTGATCCGACGCAACATGCGGGATATCATCGATGCATTCACCGCAGAAGGTATCGTCGTCGTTCTCGCAGGAATGAAAACCCTTCCCAATTTAGGCCCGGCTTACAGTAAGATGTTTGCGGATATCTATACCGATGTGGGTGGCGATAACGATGTTATTTTGATTCCCTTTTTCCTGG
>JAQAZR010000509.1:0-2755 GCA_032127235.1 Deltaproteobacteria bacterium | reverse complement strand
GAGCTGGGTCTTGAGGAGGGTGAAACCAGCCCGGATTACCAGTTCACGCTGGAAACCGTGGCCTGTCTGGGCGCCTGTTTTCTGGCACCGACCATGATGATCAATCGTGACTATTTCGGTAAACTTTCCCCGAACAAAATGACCAGTGTCCTGGGAGAGTACCGGAGAAAATAACAAAGTGAGTGCGTAGATATGGAAAAACTTTCATCCATCGGCCAGCTCGAGTGGCTCCGCAACAAGATTTTGTCCCGCCAAACAGAGGGTATCACCGAAGTCCATGTGTGTATGACCGGCTGCCGTGCATACGGTGCCGCCGGCGTTCTGGAAGCCTTGAACGACGAAGTCAGGAGCCAGGGCATTTCTAAACAAGTGGAAATCCGTGCCACCGGCTGCCACGGCTTCTGCGCCAAAGCGCCGGTGGTTGCCATTGAGCCCATGGGGGTTCAATATCAGGAGGTGGAGCCGACGGACGCCGCTGAGATCGTTGCCCTGACATTGAAACGCAAGCAGTTGATCGACCGGCTGGCCTATCGTGCGCCCAAAACCTTTCAACCGATTTTTTACCGCGACCAGATCCCCTTTTATGCCAAACAGGAGCGTCGGGTCCTGGCCAATTGCGGCCGGATCGACCCCACCAATATCGAACACTACATTGCCGCCGGCGGTTATCAGGCCCTGGTCAAGGCACTGTCCAAAATGGCACCCGAGCAGGTCATCGATGAGGTTCAGTCTGCCAAGCTCAGGGGTCGCGGCGGCGCCGGTTTCCCCACCGGCCTCAAGTGGAAATTTGCGCGGCAGGCCGAGGGCCGGCCGAAATACGTGGTGTGCAATGCGGACGAAGGGGACCCCGGCGCATTCATGGACCGCGCTATATTAGAGGGCGACCCCCACGCCGTAGTGGAAGGGATGCTAATCGGCGCCTACGCCATGGGCAGCGAATATGGTTTCATTTATGTGCGCGAAGAGTATCCGATTGCCATCGACCACCTGACCATTGCCATCGAACAGGCCAAGGAGCTCGGTCTGCTGGGAGAAAACATCCTGGGAACCGGCACGAACTTCGATCTTTCGCTGAGGCTGGGTGCCGGTGCCTTCGTCTGCGGTGAAGAAACCGCCCTGATGGCCTCCATTGAAGGCCAGCGCGGCATGCCCCGGGCCAGACCGCCATTTCCGGCCCAAGCCGGTATCGACGGCAAGCCCACCAATATCAACAACGTTGAAACCTGGGCCAATGTCCCGCTGATCGTCAAAAACGGGGCGGACTGGTACGGGGAGGTGGGTACTGCAGACAGCAAAGGCACCAAGATCTTTTCTTTGGCCGGCAAGGTCAACAACACCGGACTGGTGGAAGTCCCCATCGGATCCACCGTTAAGGAAGTGATATTCGACATCGGCGGCGGCATACCCAAAGGCCGGGCATTTAAAGCCGTCCAGATGGGCGGACCCGCCGGCGGCTGTGTGCCTCCCCAGTTTTTGAACCTGGCCATCGATTACGATACGATTCAACGCATCGGTGCCATCATGGGATCGGGCGGCATGGTGGTCATGGATGAAAACAACTGCATGGTGGAGATCGCCCGCTTCTTTTTGAGTTTTACCCAGTCGGAATCCTGCGGCAAATGTGCCCCCTGCCGTCTGGGCACCACCCAACTGTTGGAAATCCTGACCCGCATCACACGCGGTGAGGGCCGCATGGAAGACATCGACACCATCCGCGAGCTGGGAGAAACCATGAGCGAGGCCTCCCTGTGCGGCCTCGGACAGGCCAGCCCCAAACCGGCCCTTTCCACCCTGAAATACTTTCTCAAGGAATTCGAAGACCACATTAAGGAGCATCGTTGTGCCGGCGCCGTGTGCGATTCCATGGTCATATCCGCCTGTCAGCATGCCTGCCCGGCCGGCATCGATGTCCCCAATTATGTGGCCGCCGTCGCCGAGGGGGATTACGCAAAGTCCGTTGAAATCATTCGTGAAAGAAACCCGTTTCCGGCCGTTTGCGGCCGTATCTGCATCCATCCCTGCGAGTATAAGTGCCGGCGCGGGGAACTCGATCAGCCCGTGGCGATTCGGGCCCTCAAACGCCTGGCGTCCGACTGGTATTTTAAAAACATCGGCCCCCAAAGAGAGCCGTTTGCGGTGACCCGCACGGAAAAAGTGGCCGTCGTCGGCGCCGGTCCGGCCGGCTTAACCTGCGCCTACTTTCTCGCTAAAATGGGATATCAGACCACGGTGTTCGAGGCCGGACCCGTGGCGGGCGGCATGCTCGGCATTGCCGTACCCGAGTTCCGGCTGCCGCGCCAGGTGATTGAAGAGGAAATTCAGTACATTGAGAATTGCGGTGTCGAAATCCGTTACAACTCACCGATTGACGCCAAACACACGTTTAACGATCTGCTCAATGAAGGTTTCAGCGCCTTATTTATCGCCGCCGGCGCCCAGGCAAGCAAACGCATCGGCATCCCCGGTGAAGAAGAAGATCTCGAAGGTCTTTACTGCGGCCTGGAATTTTTGAGTGAGGTTCGTGCCGGCAAAGAGATGCCGCTCAGCGGCAAGACGGTGATCATCGGCGGCGGCAACGTTGCCGTGGATGTGGCCCGCACGGCTCTCAGATCCGGTGCCCAGGATGCCCAAATATTTTGTCTGGAACCCCGAGACGAAATGCCGGCCTGGGAACAGGATGTAGAAGAAGCGATAGACGAAGGTATCGTCATTAATACAGAGGCCTCACCGAGCAAAATCACCCAAAAAGAGGGCC
>JAQAZR010000508.1:0-4900 GCA_032127235.1 Deltaproteobacteria bacterium | reverse complement strand
GAGAACATCCCCTTTGGTGATGCGCCCGGCGGGTCCGGTGCCGATCACCTCGCCGACATCGACACCCGTCTCCTTTACGATCCGCCGCACGGCGGGCGAGAGGTTCATGTCGGCCGATACCGACTTCTTCTGCGGCGCCGGTTTTTCGGCCTTCACTTCAGGGGCTGAAGCGGCCTTTTCCTGCGGAGGCGGCGCCATTTTCTCCCGTTCGGCGGCCTCGGCCTTTTTGGGCTCGACGGTCTCTTTTTCGACCTCCTCTTCTTTGGCGGCTTTTTCGGTTGGTGCGGCTTCCGCGGTGGTTGCCACGGTGTCGATGGTGCCGACCACGGCCCCGATCGAAACCGTCTCGCCTTCTCCCACGCTGATCTTCAGCACGCCCTCCGCCTCGGCCTCCACTTCCAGGGTGACTTTATCGGTTTCGATAACAAACAGCGCCTCACCTTTTTTGATCTGGTCGCCGTCCTTCTTGAACCACTGCGCCAGCACCGCCTCGGTCACCGACTCTCCAACACTGGGAACTTTGATCTCGACCAACATAGCATCTCCTGAAAGGGGCTCCTGATCGTCTCTTGCAATTCATTGCAGAGACGCAGGGCACGTTATGTTGTTATTTTGCTATCCACTGAGACCCGCCGGCCTTGCCTGAGCGAGAGCAATGGCGGGCAGGGTCCGGAAAACAAAAATCAGCAACCCTTGCGGATCAACTCACCTGTCCATTTTGTTCTACACCGACTGCCTGTTCGACGATGGCCATTTGTTGCCGCTTGAAGATGGCCGGAAAACCCGTGGCCGGACTGGCGGCTTCCGGTCGACCGATGTACGCCGGTACCCGCCCGAAGAGTTTTTCCATCCGGTAGCGCACGAACTGCCAGGCCCCCATGTTCTCCGGTTCTTCCTGCACCCAGTACCACTCTTTGGCTTGCCGGTACCGCTTGGCAATCATCTTCAACTGCTCTTCCGGAAACGGATACAACTGTTCCAACCGCACGATGGCCACTCCGCCCCGTTTGACGTTCTGCCGCCACTGCAGGAGCGCATAGTAAATCTTACCGCTGCACAGCAGCACGCGCTTCGGCTTCTTTATATCGGCCGCATCGTCAAGCACTTCCTGAAACCCCCCACCGGCCATGTCGTCCAGATTCGATACCGCCAGGGGGTGCCGCAGGAGGCTCTTGGGCGTCATGACCACCAGGGGCTTGCGGATCGTGCGCTTGAGCTGGCGGCGCAGCAGGTGGAAGTATTGGGCCGGTGTCGTCGGATAGCAAACCTGCATGTTGTCGACCGCGCACAGTTGCAGAAATCGCTCCAGCCGGGCACTGGAATGCTCCGGACCCAGCCCTTCCATGCCGTGAGGCAGCAGCAGCACCAGTCCGCTCAATCGCTGCCACTTGGCCTCCCCGCTGGCGATAAACAGATCGATCACGGACTGGGCGTTGTTGGCAAAGTCGCCGAATTGCGCCTCCCAGAGCACCAGAGCGTTGGGCTGAGCGGTGGAATAGCCGTATTCGAACCCCATCACGCTCACTTCGGCCAGCAGACTGTTGTAAACCCGGTAGTGTGCCTGAGTGGCGGCCAGGTGGTTCAGGGGTGTGTAGCTCCGGCCGGTCTTGATATCCATCAGCACGCTGTGGCGCTGGCTGAATGTGCCGCGGGCGCTGTCCTGCCCGCTGAGTCGCACCGGCATCCCTTCCACCAGCAGAGAGGCAAATGACAGGGCTTCAGCGCCGGCCCAATCGATGCCTTCCCCTTTTTCGATCGTTTCGAACCGTTTCTGCAGCAGTCGCTCTAATTTCGGGAAGAGGCTGAAGTCTTTCGGAAAACGATTGAGCTGGCGGGCGAGTTCGATCAAGCGCTCTTTTTCGACCCCGGTTTCGACGTCTGCGTGGCTGTACCGGCCGCTGATCCCATCCCATTCACCGTAAAACCGACTCTCGGGAAACGGGCAGGAACTGCCGTGAACCTCTTCGTAGTCCTTATCCAGCCGGCCCTCCACCGCAGCCTTCATCTTTTCGACTTTTTCCTTGTCGACCACCTTCTCTTCGATCAGTCGGTCGGCGTAAATCTCATGCAGCGAGGGCCGTTGGCGAATCCGCTCATACATCAGGGGTTGGGTGAAGTACGGCTCGTCGCCTTCGTTATGGCCGTAGCGCCGGTAGCAGATCAAATCGATCACCACGTCCTTCTTGAAGGTCATGCGGTAGTCGGCTGCCAGTCTGGCGACGTGCACCACCGCCTCGGGGTCTTCGCCGTGTACGTGAAAGACCGGTGCCATGATCATCTTGGCCACATCGGTGGAATAGCGGGTCGAGCGGGCATCTTCGGGCAGAGTGGTGTAGCCGATCTGGTTGTTGATGATGACGTGCACGGTGCCGCCGGTACGGTAGCCTTCCAGCTGGCTCATGTTGAGGGTTTCCATGACCACGCCCTGACCGGCGAAGGCGGCGTCACCGTGAATCAGCAGCGGCAGAACCTGTTTGCGGTCGCCGTCGTCCAGCATATTCTGACGCGCGCGGGTAAATCCCTCCACCACCGGATCGACCGCCTCCAGGTGACTGGGATTGTTGACCAGAAATATCCGGAGTTCGCGGCCCTGTGCCGTTTGGATATCCGCCAGAAAGCCGTTGTGGTATTTGACGTCACCGGCTCCGATCAGGTCATCCGGGTCGTAGCAGCTCTCGAACTCGGAAAAAATGTCATAGTAGGCTTTGTGCAGGATATGGGCTTGAACATTGAGCCGTCCCCGGTGAGCCATGCCGAGTATGATTTCCCGGCCTCCGTGGTCGGCCACGCGTTCTGTCAACGTGTCGAGAAGGGGGATGACGGCATCGCCGCCTTCGAGTGAAAACCGGGTGACGCCAACGTACCTTTTGTTCAGAAACTGTTCGAAGATCGCCGACTGAATCAGTTTTTCGAGAATGTGAACCTTTTCGGAAGCCTCCAGCTGCGGCCGGTTGCGAACCGGTTCCATGCGCTCCTGCAGCCAGCGCCTCTCCTCCGGATCCTGCAGGTGCATGTACTCGACGCCGATAGACCGGCAGTAGGTTTCCCGCAGGATTTTGATGATCTCCTTAAGCGGCGCGGTTTCATCCCTGGCAAATCGCCGGGTAAAGAATTCCCGGTTCAGGTCGTCCGCCGACAGGCCGAAGGCCTCCAGGCTGAGCAAGGGGTGCTCGGTGGGGCAAGCCGTCAGCGGATCCATGCAGGCCAATAAATGCCCGAGGTCCCGGTAACGATACTTGAGTGCCTCCACGCGGCTTTGTTTGATCACCTGTTCCCGGTCCTCTGCCGCCGTCACGGCCGGCGCCCGGTCGTAGGCAATCGCGAAACCTTTGAAAAAGGCCTGCCAATCCCGCGACACCGAACCGGGTTCGGCCTTCCAGCGCCGGTACTGCTCGTCGATATAATCCGCGTTAAATGTCTCTATCGCATCCATCTGACCCATCCTTCGGCATGCTAATATTCACTCTGCTCCTTGAACCAACCGGCTACGCTGCGTGAGATATCGATGCGATCTTCCTCACGGCTGAACATGTGATCCGCATCGGGCACGATCTCCAGATCCACTCTGCCGCTGCTGAGATCACGCACATTGTATGCCTCTTCCACCGGGATGATCTCGTCCATGTCGCCGTGAACCACCATCAGAGGTTTGTTGAACGTCTTGAGGAGGTTGGTGGGATCGAAGCTGCCGGCATCGGCGAAAAATTTTTCAGTCAGCTTCAGCGACCGTCCCCGACTGCTGAAAAAAACGTCGCCGGTTCGTTGCAAAGAGGCCCTTTGCTCGCGGTTGAGAAAGTCGATCGCGCGGATACCCGTCAAGCGGCTCGCCAGCGTGCAAACGGCCTTGACGCTGTCCGTCTGTACAGCGGTCAGAAAGGCGACCAGTCCACCCATGCTGTGACCGGCCAGGCCGATCCATTCCGCCCCGCGGGCAGCAATGATGTCCACCGCCGTTTGCATCTCCGAAATTTGTTTGCTGTAGGTCGACTCGTCAAAGTTACCCTGGCTCTGGCCGTTTCCGGAGAAGTCGAATCGCAGGGCGACAAATCCTTCCCGGCTCAATTCTCCGGCCAGTTGCCTCAGGATTCCCGTATGCCGCGAGCAGGTGAAGCAATGGCCCAACACGACCCCGAAACCGGTGGGTGATTTGGGCAAATGAAAGGTTGCGGCCAGCTTTTCACCGAGATGATTGTTAAAGTGAATCTGTTCTTCCATGATAAGTGTCTCAATCCGTTATATGTTCGTGTATATGTTCGTTGTTGCGTCGATGATTCGGCGCCCGCCCCCTGCACAACACCCGGTCTTCAGTCCGGGGCCTTCGTTGAGCGGAGGCCGACGGTCGCCGGCTAAAACCGATAACCGACCACACGGAGACCGGATTTTTATAGATATCGGAGGAGTTCCATGACTGTCAAGAACGAAAGATAAACATATCGAGTTCTTATGGATTGTATTATAGTGCCAATAAATGTTTGACATGAGTCGTCACTTTTTTTATCGACTTTTTGAGCATCCAGAACAAAATCACGCCTTGAAACATCTCAAGAGCGGGTACTATGGCCTCAGGTTCGAAAAAGGCGATCTACGCCGCGCTGGTCGGCAACACGCTGGTGGCGGCGACAAAATTTATTGCCGCAGCGGTTACCGGCAGTTCCGCCATGCTTTCGGAGGGCATCCATTCCCTGGTGGATACCGGAAACCAGGTCTTGTTGTTGTGGGGTGACCGGCAGTCCAGAAAACCGGCCGACGAACAGTTCCCCTTCGGTCACGGCCGGGAAATCTACTTCTGGAGTTTTATTGTCGCCATTCTGATATTTGCCCTGGGGGCCGGTTTCTCGATCTATGAAGGGATCCATCACCTGCTGCACCCCCAGTCCGTGAAAAACCCGATGATCAACTA
>JAQAZR010000507.1:0-3330 GCA_032127235.1 Deltaproteobacteria bacterium | reverse complement strand
GCGGGCAGGAGTGAGAGTAGAAATTGACGATATGTTCCTCACCGCCCCAGAGCTCCTGCATGCCGGTGAGGCTTTCGAAGACAAACCGGACATCGCCTTCCAATTCGCTGTGGGCCCCGTAGACAGCCTCCATGACATGATGGTCGTTGCGGGGGTCGGTCACACGGATGATCCGACAGGCCCGCTCGGTCGATCCGTCGCGGTAAAATTTCAAAAAGACATCCGAACCGGCACCCTTGCCGAATGTGAAGCAGTCCAGGATCGTCAAATGGGCGCTGTCTCCCAGAGGGCCCAGTTTGTCCAGCAGGTTCTTCGGCGATCGGTCGAAGCTCACATATATCAAAGGCTTTCGACGGGCCTGGGAGGCCAGGATAAAATTCAGATAAAATGCGGCGGCGAGACTGCCGGCGTCATCGTACCACACGACATTGTCCCCGATTTGGAGCCCGCCGAGCAGCCGGTCCAGATAGTCGATTCCGGTCGTCACCGGTATGTTGTCCTGTTCCATGGCCATTTAACTCCGCAATGGATCGATAAGCCTGCCAAAGGTATCTTAACCGGGTCGACGGTAGAAGATATCCACATTTCTGTCAACCGATGCATCCTGCTCTCAGAAAAATTCCAAATTACAAATAAAAACCTAAATCCTGAAACCCGAAACCTTATATGAAACTGCACGTGGCCGGAACAGTGAACAGATTGACCGTCGAACATCGAACGCCCAACATCGAACGTTGAATATTGATGACGCTACGCTTTATCGATTTTACAGCAAGCGAACCGCCGAACACTGAACCGCAAAGCTTTGAAGAGTAGATTCGCTTTGCTCAGTCTTTTTTAAATTGACAGAATGCATTATTCTATGTTGGACGTTCAATGTTCGATGTTCGACGTTCATTTTTAATTAACCCGTCATATGAAACTAGCTAAGGGCAAAGTTTCTTTTTTGATTAAACTGGCCGCTTTTCAGGCCAGCTGCTGTCCTGAACACTAATTTGGATACGGTCGAAGGCCTGCGCCGGGGTTATAGGTTTCCGACCAGTGCGAGCTGGTTCGTCAGAATACTGACCTTTAACGATGGCTGGGTCAAATCATGATGACTGCGGATGAAGGGCACATACACCAGAAGATAGCTTTGCGGTGTGACGGTGATGGTCGACAACTGCGGATAAAGAGCCTTTCGGGGCTTGACAAAAGCGGATAGAATGATCTTCAGGCTGTCGACTGCGTCTGCGACGGGCAGCGTCACGGGATGAAGTTCACCGCCGGGCAAACCCGCTGCCGGCAGATCCTGCGATTGGGCCAGCGTCATCTTGGTGGCCAGCGGCAGATACGTCTGGGGTCGAATCTTGAAAGCCGGGCTCCAGAAATGAAACGGTATGTCGCGCCAGGCGGCACGGGGGACAATCGGCAAATTGGCGGTTCTGACCAGATCGGCATAGGAGTCGAGTTGGATCCCGTCAATCGCGGCCCGGATGCGCCAGAAGGGGAGGTAGAGAATCGATTCGGAGCTGTCGACCGTCAGCTGAAGATGGCCGAAATTCAGCCGCTCTAAACGGTCTTTTCCCGGTTTCCAGGCCGAATCGCAATTTCGGCAGATCAGGACAAGCGTGTCCGGCGGGCCATCCAGATCCCACCCGCATGCCGGGCAAAGGGTGGACAGAAAACTCAGCTGCCAGTCGGAAGGTCCGGCGGTGGGAAGAGTGTGATCGATATCCTGC
Organism: Deltaproteobacteria bacterium; assembly: GCA_032127235.1. Lineage (GTDB taxonomy): Bacteria > Desulfobacterota > Desulfobacteria > Desulfobacterales > SG8-13 > JARFQH01. The sequence continues at coordinate 1,609 of JAQAZR010000507.1, read as the reverse complement.
GGCAAACACTCGCCGAGCGGTTCGTTCAGGACGGCATCGTAGAGCCGGTCGGCGGTCGCATAAAAGGGGGTGTAAATCAGACTCAGGTGTTCGCCGACATGCGCCTGGTGGAAAATCGGTTTCGGCAGCGGTAAATTAAAGCTCTGCTTGAAGGTTTGCATCACCTGTTCGAGTGGAAGCCGAACAGGCAGAAACCGACCTTCGGTTTCAGGGGTTAAAAAACGCAGCTTGAGGGCCTGGCTCCGGAAACCGAGTGAGACCGGAAAATCGCGCGACATCGTGGCCTGATGACTGACATCGATGAATTTCTGGCGCACACCGTCGAAAACGCAGGAAAACAGCATCCCCTTGAATCGCCAGTAAGGAAAATAGAAGAGTTCCCTGCCCGGCGGGGCAGCGCCCGGCAGCAGATACCTGAAGCCGTTGCCGGCCGACAGATAAGACTTGACCCGGCAGAATTCGCAGGTGAACAAGCGATCGGTTTCGGTCAACACGGCCGGAGCACCGCACTGCGGGCAGCGATGTTCAATGAGAAGGTTAGAGTTTTTCACCGCACTGGTTGCAATAAAGGGAATCGGTCAAATTTTCCGCGCCGCACTGGGTGCAGGTTCGCGGTTTGGGTTGATCCTCGACCGCATGACCGCACCGCGGGCAGAATTTTGCCCCTGGTGTCAGGTTCTTACTGCACTTCTGACACTGATCGAAGACGAGCTGCTGGTGGCCGCACTGCGGGCAGAACTTGGCGTCGACAGGAACCGGATGCCGGCATTCCGGACAGGTGAAGACGCCCGGATCGGAATCGGTAGGCTGTCGGGTGGGTCCGCCGGCGAAGTACTGGGCAAACATGGCCGGCAGCATCAGCCCGAGCCCGGCTCCCATTCCAGCAGCGGCTCCGGATGTGCCTTCAGACTGCGCGGCCTTTTCCATTGCCATGGCCGCCTTCATCTGCATCAGCTTGTTCATGTCCTGAAAGGCGCCCATGCGGCTGCGGTCGTCGATCGCCTGCTGCACCTCGGCGGGCGGCGTGACGGCGTTGATGTACAGGTGGGTCAATCGAATTCCGAAGTGACTGAAATCCGAACTCAACCGCTCGGTGAGCCCTTCGGAGAGGGCATCGTAGCGGGAGGGCAGGTTCAGGATCGAGTCGAGGCTCTCGCCCATCAAATCGTTGAAACGCGACACGATGACCCGGTTGAGATACTCTTCGATTTCGGCCGTTGTGAGCATCCCTTTGGTGCCGACCATGGTGTTGATAAAAAGGACCGGCTGAACCACCTGGAGGTTGAAAACGCCGAAAGCCCGCAGTCGGACCAGCCCCAGTTCCGAGTCCTTGAAGGCCACCGGATCCCGGGTGCCCCACTTCAGGTTGGTGAAGACTTTCAGGTTGACCAGATAGACCTCGGCTCGCAGCGGGCTGCTCATGGCCCAGGGCAGGCTGGCGATTTTGGTCAGAATTGGAATGTTGGCTGTCTTGAGCGTGTGGCGACCCGGCCCGAAAGCCCCGACCGCCTTGCCGCGGTAGAAAAAGATGCCGGCCTGGCTTTCCCTCACCGTCAGCTGCGCCCCATATTTGATTTCACCGGAGCCTTCCTCGGGAATCCGGTGAACG
>JAQAZR010000506.1:0-4986 GCA_032127235.1 Deltaproteobacteria bacterium | reverse complement strand
GCCAGCCAAGGACAATTTTCAATCGGCAACAGGGACAACAATACTCCGTATATAAAAAAGGTCAGGGTGGTTTCCACAATTGAATATTACCTGTCGGATTAATTATTTTTCCCATTTCCATCTCGCAGGCGCCAACAGAGATAAAAAGGAAGTCCCGATGAATTCTCGCCTTGTCATATTAATAAGGCTGTTCACTGACCGGCTTCCTATGACGTCATGCCGAAGCCATCTTGCCTTTAAAATCATTTTGATTGTTGTTTTTTCGGTGCTATGCGGTTGTGCTCCGAAACCGATGATCCCGTATTCTCCTGAAACGCCGCCGCTGATCCTGGTCCCCGCGTTCGCGGCCGGTGTCGTCGACGGCCGTTCCCGTTTCAGAGAGATCTATTGTGCGATCACAAACGAACGCGGTCGGGAGATGCCGGATTACCGTCCCTGTGAAGAAGCGCTGGTCAGATTGGAAAACGAGGCGCCGCCCTCGGGCACCCCGGTCGACTTGGGGGTCAGCAAGTTTCCCTTGAAAATACTGATCGTCCTTGGGCTTGGGGCGAAATGTGTCGAAAACTTCCTTGATTTCCAAATGACCGTTACCGACCACCTCGCCCGGTTCGGCCACGAAGCCCACATCCTGGATGTCGAGGCTCTTTCCAGCAGTGCCCGCAATGCCGGCATCATCCGGGAGGCTGTCATGAAGATGCCCGATCCAAAGGAGGGCAAGCCCCCTGTGTCAGGATAGATGTCGCCTGCCCATGACGGGTTTTGTTTGAACAAGAGTGGGGCAAGGGGTATACAGGTGACATGAGACAATATTCTGAAGAATTCAAAGCAACCATCATTGCCAAGATGCTGCCTCCTCACAACATTGGCATACCGGAGTTGGCCCTCGAAACCGGCATTCCCAAGGATACCCTGTACACGTGGCGCATAAAAAGCAGAAAGACACGGCCGGCCGATGTATCAAAAGGCACTAACGCTGGAGGCCTCACCAGCCAGGACAAGTTCAATATCGTCGTCGAAACCGCCACCATGAATGCGGCCGAATTCAGCGCGTACGGCCGCCGTAAGGGGCTTTATCCCGAACAAATAGCCGGTTGGAGACAGCTGTGCCTTAGCGCCAATAAGCCGCTGCCGACGAAGGCGAATCAGGCAGCGATCCGGCGGCAGGCCCAAGAAAACAAGCAGCTCAAGGCCGAACTGCGGCGCAAGGATAAAGCACTGGCCGAGACCGCTGCCCTGCTGGTGCTGAAAAAAAAAGCCCAGGAAATCTGGGGGGACCCAGAGGACGAATGATAACTTTTGGGGATCAACAAAAAGCCATTGAATTAATAGACGATGCCTGCTCCGCCGGCGCCAGGTTGTCCGCGGCCTGCGAGTTGCTGGAGGTCTCGCCACGGACCGTTCAACGATGGCAGCGGCAAGACAGGCCTGACGGACGTAAGGCTGCCGCCCAACAGCGCACAGCCGGCAACAAGCTTTCGGACCGCGAACGGGATCGGATTTTGACGATCTGCAACCAGCCGGAATTTGCCAACATGTCGCCGAATCAAATCGTACCGGCGCTGGCCGACCAGGGTATTTATGTCGCCTCGGAAGCAAGTTTTTATCGGGTGTTGCGAAAGGCCGGTCAGTTGGCCCATCGGGGCAGAACCAAGCCGCCGACACATAAGCGCCCCGAATCCATTGAAGCCACTGCTCCCAATCAACTCTGGAGTTGGGACATCACTTATCTGCCGAGCATAGTCAAAGGGCTTTTTTTCTATCTGTATATGATCATGGATGTTTATAGCCGTAAAATCGTCGGCTGGGAGATCTTCGATACCGAGTCCGCAAATAATGCCGCCTCGTTGGTTCGCAAAACATATCTGCGCGAAGGCATCGCCGGTTCTCCCCTGGTGCTGCATTCCGACAACGGTTCACCCATGAAGGGCGCTACCATGTTGGTGACCTTGCAGAAACTCGGTGTTATGCCATCGTTTAGCCGGCCTTCTGTCAGCAATGACAATGCATATTCAGAGGCACTTTTCAAGACCCTCAAATACACACCGGGCTATCCGGGCAAGCCATTTGAGAGTATCGAGCAGGCCCAAGCGTGGGTCTCGGTCTTTCAACACTGGTATAATGAGATCCACCATCACAGCGCTTTAAAATTCGTAACGCCCAGCCAACGTCACAAAGGAGAAGATATCGACATTCTTGCTAATCGAAAGGCCATTTATGAAGCGGCCAGAAAACTGCGGCCTGAACGCTGGAGCGGTTCCACACGCGATTGGGAACCCACACAGGTGGTTTGCTTAAACCCAAAAACATCTAAGCAACACCTAAGTCAAGCCGCATGAGATAAATGATAGCCAGTAACCAGCTGGAGGAAAACCACCTGCATCACAAATGCGGGCGGGGCACCGACCCATTGGAAAATTGGCGTAGCGCTGTCAGCAATAACACCTATGAAAAGGAAACTTTTTACAAAATCGTCAAAAGCACAGCCGAGCTCATCTACCGCTGTGTGGGGGGTGCAAGTAGCCCGCAGGGCGCCTTGCGCCTCCCACACGGCGGAACCCGCCGGAGGCATCGCCCTCAAATGTCCTCCGGATCAGCAAATGCTCGAGCCGGGTTAAAGTGTCGACCGATTCCGAATATGAATACAGCCATGAAACATGTTTTTTGGGGAAAATATAGAGCTAAGAAATTGGTAAAAAAATGCGACAACTTCCTTGACAACGACCGCAATCGCGGAGCCAAGACTATTGAAAAAACAGTCATAATATCGTAACATACAGTATCTTAATCTTAGGTTGAGCGGTTTCCCGCCCAGGCGGGATTCAACGTTCTGGGTTGAAAAGCCCTTAAGCATATCTAATTAATTCTGGTTTCATGGTGATTATAAAACCGTTTCACCCAATGGGTTAAAGCGCACAATCCAAACATTGGAGTATAAAGTTCCGGAAAACAGCATTTTATAACCATTGAACCTTGAACCCTGAACCTGGAACCGATCAGTTTAGGATTTTAAACAAGGCATTTATATCGTCCCGGTTTTCCGTGACTCTCAATAAGCCGCCGACACGTTCATTCGGCAGTTAAAAAGGACAACCCATGGCGGACCGCAGCACCAGAGCCGACAATAGCAGCGCGCGCGACCAGATCCTGGCGCTGATCGATCGCATGCCTGAAACAATGCAGTTAAAATTGCTGCGTTTTCTGAAGGCCAAACTGCCGAAGCACATCACCGGTGATCCGGTCGCCGACAAGCGGACGGATTTTCGCCGGATGTGCCTGATTGGGGTCGACTACCAAATCGACGGCAAACCCTATTACGGTTTTATCCTGGATATCAGCGCTTTCGGGGTTTTCATTGAATCCGATACTCCCCTCGACACAGACTTGGATGTGCATCTCGATTTCACCCTGCCGCGAATCCCGCAATCTTTTGTGATTCGCGGCAAAATTGTCTGGAGCGGTTCACAGGGTTTCGGCGTCAAATTCGACTCCCTGACAACCGTCCAAGAAGCCCAGATCCGATCTTTCGCGGAAGAGGAAGCCCGCGTCTACACCATCGTCAGCTGAAGCATCCTGTCCGGCTGCTTTGCGAAAACTCGGAATGTCCAGATATGCCCGCTTTTACGTTCCTTGCCGGCCGGGCGCCTGAACGCCCAAAATTGCCAAGATATTTTTTCGTGCGTGACCGCTGTTACTCAATACTTCAGTTTATAGACCACGTAAGGCGCAGCGGTGACTGCCAACAGCACGAGCGCCCAAAGCCGACCCGATAGAAGGTTGTAGTCTTGGATAAGCCTGTTCCATGGGTGATTTGCAACGTAAATGCCGAAGAGGAATTCAAAGGACACGGTCAGGCACAACCAGATGATGCCAACGGCCAAAGCCTGCTGTGAAGATTCAAGCGGCCATTTTATTTCCAGAATCCATGTGTAGAGGTAAAACAGAATCACCGCCGTCAGCGAAGACACCTGGTGAGCCGACAGCTCTGTCATCCATCGTCCATAAAAGTATTGACGCAGGACGCCGTTTGCGATGGCGATAAAAACCATTGGAATCCAGGCGATAGTGTATTTTAGTACCATTTGACTTTCAGCGGCGGATTTTACGGTTGCGCTTCTTCACCGAAAAGCCGAATCGGCCGATGGTGCGGCCGAGCGCAAAGTACTGTCCGTGAGCGAAAGCGAGTAAACCGGCCTTTTCCAGGCAAAGCCGCCCCTTGGTGTTCAAGAGAGAAGACGTCACCTGAACAGCCACCACCTCTGCCGCAAACATCGTATGCGAGCCCAGTTTCAATGCTTCCGTTACACGGCATTCAATGTTGAGCGGACATTCCAGAACAATCGGGCACTGAACTTTCACGGCCGGTGCCGGCGTGAGCCCGGTGTTACTGAATTTATCAACATTGCGGCCGGAAACCATTCCACACCAGTCCGTCGCCTTCGCCTGTCGGAGGGAAGGCACATTTACCGCAAACTCGCCGGTGGCCTGAATGATGTCATAGGAATATCGTTCGGGACGGACCGAGATCGACAACATGGGCGGTTCACTGCAGATGCTCCCGGTCCAGGCAATAGTAATCAGGTTTGCTTTCCACTTTTGGGTTCCACCGCAGCTCACGAGCACGGCCGGGACCGGGGAGAGAACGTTTCCGGGCTTCCAGCTCAATTTTTCAATGCGTGCACGCGGTGCCATGTGAAAATCGGGTGTTATCTTCCAGAGGAATAATCAATCAGAGAATAGAGAATCCAGTATCTTCGCTTAACATCCGTGTATTCGGCCGCCCAAATGCCGTCTAGTGAAGTGGCGCAGTTCTTGGCAGTCCAATTTAACACGAATGTTATAGATTGCTGAATGCTTCGTGATATTTGATCCTGCCGTACACCCCGTCCAGAAAACCGGGTTGAAGCTCGATAGCCATGAACGCCTCCTCTGGCACGTCGTATTCGCAGCTTATACCAAAGCGCGCGGAGGGTGAGAAACCGAAGCGCG
>JAQAZR010000505.1:0-3497 GCA_032127235.1 Deltaproteobacteria bacterium | reverse complement strand
AAAAGCGCCCTGGCCCTGCATCACAAAATCCTGCCGCCGACATTGAAAGCGGAGCAACCGGACCCGGAACTCGGTATCGACCAAAGTCGGTTTTACCTCAACAGCGTCACACGACCGTGGCTGTCCAATAAGGACCACCCGCGCCGTTGCGGGGTCAGTGCCTTCGGATTCGGCGGTAGCAACTTTCACCTCGTTCTGGAAGAATACCGGCCGGATAAAACCGTCACCGCCTGGGATGGTTCGGTTGAGATCGTGGCGGTGTCCGGCACCTCAAAAGCCGCATTGATCGAAAAATTCGAGCGCCTGAAAAGCGACATCGAAAACGGGATACCTTTGTCTGAAGCAGCTTTGCGGTCACGCCGTACGTTCTCTGTTGACAATGACTGCCGCCTTTTGTGGGTCATCGAACGGACGGTCGCTGACGACCAGACGCCGGAGTCGACGCGGACCTTTTTCCTGAAGGAGGGTTCGGCATTGCTCGAGGATCTCCGGACCGAAACGGTCGTCAAGCGCCCGGGACTGTTTTATGGTGAAGGACGGCCCGCCGGAAAGCTGGCGTTTTTGTTTCCCGGTCAGGGCAGTCAGTATCCGGGGATGGGCCGTGATCTCGTCTGCCGGTTTCCGGAAGCCTTTGAAGCGCTCGCGGCCGCCGATCGACGGTTCGACGACGAGAGAAGCCTGAGCCGGGCCATTTACCCGCTTCCGGCATCCTCACCGGAAGAAACCGCTTTGCAGGTCGAGGCCCTGCGTCGCACCGACATCGCACAGCCGGCCATCGGTGCCGTCAGCCTCGCCATGCTCAACGTTCTGGCAGCCTTCGGCGTTCAGGCGGATGCAACCGCGGGTCACAGTTTCGGTGAACTGACCGCCCTGCATGCCGCCGGATGGATTGACCAGCAGGCCCTTCTTTCCCTGGCCGTTTCCCGCGGTCGTCTGATGGCCGCCGCCGGACAGGGCGAGAGGACCCCCGCCAGCGGGATGCTGGCCGTCAAAGCGCCTTTGACAGAAGTCGAGGCGCTCATCGAATCGAGCCGGCTCGATGTCGTCCTGGCCAACCGCAACGCCCCTCAGCAGGGCGTTATCGCCGGAACTATTGCAGCGCTCGATACCGTACGGTCGATCTGCCGGGATAAGGGGTATAGCTGCATGCGCCTTCCTGTTGCCGCCGCATTCCACAGCAAATACATCAAAGCGGCCCGGCATCCTTTCCGGGAAGAACTCCGGACGATCGCCTTCTCACCGACGGCGACCCCGGTTTTCTCCAACACGACCGGCGGTCCCTATCCGGCCGATGCGACCGGTGCAGCGGCCCTGCTCGGAGACCATCTGCACCAGCCGGTCGCTTTCATCGACGAAATCAAAAACCTATACAAAGCCGGAATGCGGACATTTTTAGAAATCGGCCCCCGAAGCATCCTCACCGGTTTGGTTGCCGACATTCTCGCCGGCGAAGCATTTGAGGCCGTCGCCGTAGACGCTTCAGCCGGCAACCGCACCGGAGTCGGCGACATGGCCCGCACCTTGTGCCGTCTGGCGGCCCTCGGACACCCGGTAGACCTCAACCACTGGGAAACTCCGCCGCAACGCTGCCGCAAGCCGTTGATGCAAGTCGAACTGACGGGAACGAACTATCGAACCCCTCGCGTTGAAAATCAAGGGCCGCCGCAACAATCCGCACATCGGCCCCGAATCAACAACACACACACGCGCCCGACCCAACCCGACCGCAGCCTATTGGGAGCAAAGCCTCGTATCGACCGGTCGGCCCATGATGCTGAAAGCACGGATATGATGAAGGAATTCTCACACCCGCACCACTTCGATCAACACCTCAATACCCAGTCAGACCCCGGTTCGGATACCGGCGCCGATTGGATCCGGCAAGCCTTGTCGACCCTGCAACAGGGCTTAGCCTCGATGCAGGCGCTGCAACAACAGACAGCGGAGACGCATCAGAAATTCCTGGACACCCAGATACAGGCCGGTCGCACTCTGCAAACCATGATGGAGCACACCCGCCGCCTGGCGGAGGCGTCGCTGTATCAGGCCGAAACGCCCATTCCCGTTGAAATGCCCGAACAAAGGCTTCCAATTTCCCCGTCCTCCGCAGTTCTTGAGTCCCGTGAAAAATCGACCCCCGGCTCAAGTGGAGCGAACGACCCGGTTATGGTGACCGAGGTTCCCTTCCATAAAACACCGTCGGATACTGTGCCGGAGAGTTTGGCCCGGCAAGACACCCCGCCTGAGACGATATCTGTCGCTGCATCTGCGGCGTCGCCGAGAGTTCCGGAAGTGCAGCGAACTCTGATGGAAGTCGTCTCCGACCTTACGGGTTATCCGGTTGAGATGATCAAACCGGATATGGACATCGAGGCCGATTTGGGCATCGATTCCATCAAGCGCGTCGAGATTCTGTCGACCCTCGAGGAAAGGGTCCCTGACCTGCCCACCATTCCACCCGCTGTCATGGGGAAAATGAAAACCCTGGGTCAAGTAGCAGACCTCTTGACCGGATCCAATGACGATAGCGAATTGACCGAAGCGGTTTCCGAAAAAAAAGAGGCAGCGCGCATCGACACAGTAGCGCTGGAGACACCTGCCGCCGATCGGGAGCAAAACGCCCTGATGACCATCCTGATTGAAGTGGTCAGCGAACTGACGGGCTATCCGGTTGACATGGTCAAACCGGGCATGGACATCGAGGCCGATTTGGGCATCGACTCCATCAAACGCGTGGAAATCCTGTCGGCCGTCGAGGAGAAGATGCCCGGTCTTCAAACCGTATCACCGGGAGACATGGGCCAATTTAAAACGTTGGGACAGATTGCCGCCTATCTCGGCGGCTCGACCAGTGTTTCACCGACGGATATGAAGCCGGTGGAAACTCCGACAAATGCGGCGTCGGCAGAGGCCGAAGCGACGACGGCGGTATCGGAAACAGAGGCGATGCCCGTGCCGCTCCGACGGCAGGCCATCAAGGTGGTCGCGGCCCCTTGCGAGGAGTGGAAAACGGTGACGATTCCGGCCGGGCGAAAGGTGCTTATTACCGATGACGGCACCGGACTGGCGGCCGCTTTGGCCGACGAACTGGAACGGCGAAATATCGAAACGGTCCTGATCCCTTTGACTTTTTTAAATGACAAGCCGAACTTGTCGCCGGCTGCAGGGTTGGTATTGATCCCCTCGGTGCCCTCCCCGTCCACTACCGGCGACCTGAAGGAAATGTTCCGGCTGGCAAGCCGTTTAGGACCCGAACTGGTGGAATCAGCCGCTCGAAGCGGTGCCGTATTTGCCTCGGTCACAAGAATGGACGGCGCCTTCGGTTTTCACGGACGGGGAGTCGACCATCCCTTGCAGGGTGCACTGGCCGGTCTGGTTAAAACCGCCGCTTTCGAATGGGAAACCGTTCACTGCCGGGCCATCGATGTGGTACCGGACTGGTCGGACACGGCTGCAGTGGCCGCCATGGTGGCCGATGAACTGCTTCATCACAGACA